>CAYRZA010000043.1:0-6257 GCA_964428675.1 uncultured Desulfurococcales archaeon
CTTAAACTCTTTTTATGCCAGAGGACTTCACGGTTACCCCCTGGGAAGTAAAGGGCAAGGTCGATTACGACAAGCTCATTCAGCAGTTCGGCACCCAGAAAATTACTCCCGAGCTCAAGGAGAGGATAAAGAAGCACACTGGCGAACTCCACGTGCTCCTTAGGAGGGACGTCTTCTTCTCCCACAGGGATCTGGATTTGGTCCTAAACGATTACGAGTCCGGCAAGGGCTTCTTCCTTTATACTGGTAGGGGTCCCTCGCTAGGGATGCACGTGGGGCACTTAATTCCTTTTATCTTCACGAAGTGGCTCCAGGACAAGTTCAAGGTCAACGTGTACATTGAGGTAACGGACGACGAGAAGTTCCTGCAAAAGACGGGGTATACGCTGGAGCAGACGCGGCAGTGGGCGAGGGACAACATATTAGATATAGCCGCAGTCGGCTTCGATCCCGACAGGACCTTCATCTTCCTCGACACAGAGTACATTAGGAACATGTATCCTTTAGCCATCAAGGTAGCCAAGAGGCTGACCTTCAACGAGGTCAGGGCAACTTTCGGCTTCAACGAGTCCACTAACGTAGGTCTGCTCTTCTATCCCGCGTTGCAAATCGTCCCAACAATGTTCGAGAAGAAGAGGTGCTTAATACCTGCAGGAATAGACCAAGACCCCTACTGGAGGTTACAGAGGGACATAGCTGAGAGCTTGGGCTTCTACAAGACCGCGGCGATACACAGCAAGTTCTTCCCGTCCCTTTCTGGAATTGAAGGGAAGATGTCGTCGTCGCAGCCGGAGTACACTATTTACCTCACTGACGACCCGAAGACCGTTAGGACTAAAATAATGAAGTACGCCTTTTCGGGAGGTCAGCCCACAATAGAGCTCCACAGGAAGTACGGTGGCAACCCGGAGATAGACGTCTCGTTCCAGTGGCTCTACATGTTCTTCGAGCCAAACGACAACGAGATAAAGAAGATAGAGGAGGACTACAGGAGCGGGAAACTCCTTTCCGGTGAACTTAAGGAGATCTTAATAGAGAAGCTCAACGCCTTCCTGGAGGAACACAGGCAGAGGAGGGAGCAGGCGAAGGACTTGGTTGACAAGTACATGTACGACGGGGAGCTGGCCAGGGAGATGTGGAGAAAGATTCATGAATGAGCGAAATGCAAATCCTAAGGGTTGATAAAGGTAGGGACTTGCGGGTTCACGAACAAGCACTTTTCCGTCTTCGACGCGTTGGAAGTACAACAGACCTTCTACGACCTCGTCTCGGAAACGACGTTAAGGAACTGGAGGTCGAAGGCCCCGGAGAGATTGGAGTTCACGGTTAAGGCATTACAGGTCATCACCCACCCTTCAAGTTCGCCGACCTATAAGAGGATGAAGAGGTTTGAGGGGAATAAGGAGAACTACGGCTTCTTCAGGGTCAACGAGGACACGACCAGGGCCCTCGAGGAAACCCTGAGGGAGGCCAAAGTCCTAAACGCTAAGATAATAGTATTCCAAACGCCGGAATCATTTAGACCAACACAAGAAAACTTAAACAATTTAAAGGAATTTTCGTCAATTCTGGACAAGGGGTTTATCTACGCCTGGGAGCCCAGGGGGAAGGAGTGGGACTCCTTTGAAGGTCTAAAGGAGCTCCTTGAGGAAATAGGCATGATCCACGTCGTTGATCCCTTCAGGCGGAGACCCGTTACGGAAGGCATGAAGTATTACAGGCTTCACGGGAAAGGTAAGGGCGAGGTGAACTACAGATATAAATATACGGATGAGGACTTGAAAGAGCTTTACGAAATGGTAAAGGGGCAGGACGCTTATGTTATGTTCAACAACGTTTACTCCTTCGACGACGCTAAGAGGTTTATGGAGGTGATAAGGTCACGGGAAGCCCAATAATTGTCTTCCTATCAGGCGTCCTTCTGGGCCTCTCCATGGCAGCCCCTCCAGGGCCAGTGAACGCCATGATAGCTACAGAAGCCATTAGGTCTCCCTATCACGGCACAGCAGTAGGGGCGGGGGCGATGACGGCCGACTTAATATTCTTCATGGTCGTGCTGTTATTGGCGAGCTATATACCTCATCAACTCATTACTTACCTCTACTTCGTTGGGGGCGCAATAATGCTCTACTACGCTTACGCAGCGCTCAGGAGCAGGCCCGTCAACGTCACAATTAGGGGGAGCTATTTGAACGGCTTGAAGATGGGACTAACTAATCCCTACCAAATAACCTGGTGGGTCACCTACGGAATACCGATGGTCTTCGACTACTCTTTCTACATAGCCCCCGGCTTCTTCTTCGGCATCCTAATCTGGATCTTCTCTTACCCATTGGCGATCCACAGGCTTGGGAGACTAGGGGACAAGGCCATAATAGGGATTAAGTTGTTCTCGTTCATAGTCCTCCTGTCGTTCGGGGTGCTCTCAATTGTCCTCGGAGTGCGATCGCTCCAAGGATGACATAAGGAAATACATCTGGGACTTGCTGGAGAGGACCAACGTGGCCGACTTCCCTAGGCCGGTACACGGCAGGATACCGAACTTCAAGGGCTCCGATAAGGCGGCCCTGAGGCTCAGCGAGCTGGAGGAGTTCAAGAGGGCCAAGGTGATAAAGGTCAACCCGGACTCCCCTCAGTCCCACGTAAGGTACCTCGCGTTAAAGGCTGGCAAGACCGTTTTAGTCCCGACTCCCCGTCTGAGGGGTCAGTTCAACCTGTTAGACCCGTCCAAGATAGACGACTTAAGAGAGGCCTCCACGATAAGGGGCATGGGCAAGTACGCGGAGCTAATAGACGTCGAGAGCGCTCCCACTATAGACCTAGTAGTGGCGGGCTCTGTTGCGGTAACCGAGAGGGGAGACAGGATAGGCAAGGGCGAGGGTTACAGCGAGCTCGAGTGGGCCATGCTGAGGGAGATGGGAAAGGTGAACGACGACACGCCAGTAGCAACTACCGTTCACGACTTACAGATCGTCGATTGCATACCCGTAATGCCCTATGACGTTCCCGTCGACATAATCGCTACTCCCACAAGGGTTATAAGGGCCCCTAGGAGGGAGAAGCCGAAGGGCCTACTTCTCGAGTTCCTGACTAAGGAGAAGATAAACGAGACCCCCTACCTGAAGTTATACCTTAAACGTAGAGGCTATCACGTCCTGTAGGTCGTGGCATACCTCGAGGCCCTTTTCCGAGAGCTTCTTAATTACAGCGGGTCTGTTCACGTAATAAAGGAACTTCGGCCTGCCGCCCTTGTCGGACGGTATTTTCTCCTTCTCCACGAGACCGGCGTCCGAGAGTCTCTTAAGGATCAAGCTTATCCTGCTCTTACTCAGCTTTACATGCTTCGACAGTTCCATTACGTCTACTTTACTGTTGAGCTGGTTCAGGATTAGGAGCACCTCTATCTCCGCATCTGAGAGGCCGAAGGCCACCGAGAGGAACCTGCGCAAGTAGAGGTTCTTTTCACTCATTTTTCAACACTTGAATTAAAAACAATCAAATTTTAAAAGTTTCGCAGATATCGCAAGTGGAGTTTTATTTACCTTAACTATCCTGGGTATTACGTGCTGAAGGAGAAAATAGTGGAGGCGTTGAAGGAGAAGGGACCAATGACCTCAACTGAGCTTTTAGAGTACCTAATCTCCCAGGGCGTCGAAGTGAAACCCTTGGAGTTCAGAGAGGTACTGGCAGAAATGGTGAGGAAAGGTGAGGTCGAGAAGTTTCCAGCTTATGAGGAAAAGAAGTTCAAGTTCCGCCTCCCTCAACGATCTTAATTACCTTATCAGCAATGGATATGAACTCCTTGCTCGCCGGGTTATCAGGATACTTCAGGAAGAACGGCTCCCCGAAGTCGTTTGATTCCGCTATCAACGGGTCCAGGGGGATTTCACCCAAAAGCGGGACTCCCATCTCTTCAGCCATCTTCTTGCCCTTCCCCTCCCCGAATATGTAATATTTCTTGCCGTCGCCTGGGCACACGAAGTAGCTCATGTTCTCTATAACCCCGAGTATCTTAGTGTTGACGGCCCTGGCGAAGTTTATTGACCTCCTAACCGCGAGCGTAGAGACCTCTGAGGGAATGGTAACTATTATCATCCCAGTCAGGTTGGGTACTAGTTGCGCCACGGAAAGGGGTTCGTCCCCAGTCCCAGGCGGTAAGTCGAGGATCAAGTAATCGAGCTCACCCCAGTTGACGTCCCCGAGGAACTGCCTTATTGCTGAGTGCTTTATCGTACCCCTCCAAACGACTGGCGTGTCGTCCCTGGGCAGGAGGAAGTCTATCGATACCACCTTCATCCCGAACGGGCCTATAACCGGGTTTATCCCCTTTTCATCTGCAGTTAGCATCTGTCCCCTTAGGCCCAGCATTTTCGGCACTGAGGGACCGTGGAAGTCGACGTCAAGTATGCCCACTTTCTTACCTGCAGCCGCTAACGCCACGGCGAGGTTGGACGAAACGAACGACTTGCCCACTCCTCCCTTTCCGCTCATCACGGCTATTTTGTACTTGACGTTCTTCATCCTGAGCTGTATCTTCGTGTCGGCAGCCGGTACTTGCGGTGCGACTTTCCTCAAGTCCCTAGGTTGCCTGCCCTGCGTTCCTCCAGAGGGCGTCGAGATCCTAAAGGGATTAGTACTTTGGCTCACGTGTTAAAGTCCTCGCTAGAGTATAAAACCCTATTTATCTTTTCAATTATGTCCTGGACTTTCGGGTCGCTCAGCCAGTCCACGCTTTCGCACTTCCCCATCTCGAACGCCTTTACTATTTCGTCGACGCTCTTCCCAGAAGTGTTGACCTCGCAGACCTCACCGAAGGTCTCCCTAGCTTCTTGTGCTACTACCCCCAACAGCTCGGCCTCAACGTTCTCCGCGACTTTCCTCTCCGGCCACCCCCTGGACGAAAGCTCCTCCCAAACCTCCGATGGATTCCTCCTGAGCACTAGTACCTTGTTCGCGAACGGAACGAGTGAAGGGTAAATGGTCTCAACCACGAAGTTCCCACTGCCTATTGCTTCCCTTAAGGACCTCTTCAGAGCGTCCTCGTCTATAACGTAACTGAGGCTTTCTTCATCGTACTCAGTGAAGAGTTTTCTCTCTATAGCGAATGTAGAAACGTTCAGATAAGAAAAACCGTACTTTTTCGCTAAAGCCTTGGCAACCGTGCTCTTCCCGGTTCCAGGAGTGCCCGTTACCAGTATTATCATTCAGATAGTGAAGATGGTCTCGACGATAAAAAGGCCAACGACTATTGCGGTGATGATCGCCTTTGCCTTAGCGGAGCCGGAGCCCCTCCATATCTCGTAAATCCCGTAGGGGAGGCTAATTATTCCAATGATTACGAGGGCCAGCAGTATGACGTGTGCGTCCACATTAATGACCTTGAACTTTCTTCCCCTTTAACGAATACTCCGATAACCCCACTATTACCCCGCCTAAAGCGCCGAACAGGTGAGCTATGTTGTTCACGTTCCTGAAGAAGAGTGCGGAGAACGTAATTACGTAGCCCACGAAGACCAAGGCGTAGACTATTCCCCTAATTCCAGCCCCCTTCAGTGCGTCCTTAGTTAAATAATAGGCGAAGACCCCCATGATTCCCCCTGAGGCCCCAGAACTGAAGACGTATGGCGGGAGGAAGAAAATCGACGCGACGTTACCTAGTACGCCGCTAAGCAGGAAGACCAGGGCTTCCTTACGTCTCGCCTCGTTTCTGAAGAAGCTGTAGATCCAAAGCATGGCTATCTCGTTGAAGAGGAAATCAGCGACGCTGGGGGTGACAAATATAGCGGTGAAGACCTCGAAGTACAGGCCGTAACCTATAACGCCAACACCAGAAAGCATGAGTGCGTAAACTAATGGTGCGGGCAAGAGGACTCCGAGTACGTAGCCCAAGGCGATCGCGACCATTATAGCGAAAGTGGTCGTCTTGAAGAAGCTCAACGTTTCACCCGCTAAATTAAGAACCACAGGGCCATGCTAATGACGAAGGCTATAGCCCAGACCATCGTGTTCCAGTCCAGCACCTTCTTACCGTCAAGGGGACCGAAGGGGAGCAAGTTGAAGAAGGCCACCCAGACGCTGAGGTTAGCCGTTTCGTACAAGAATAATGAGACCAGATAGTTCGCCACGAAGGCCCTGTAAATTACGTAGCTGAGCACTCCAATCGCTATGTTGGTCATTGGTCCGGCTAACGAGATTAGTCCGTCGTTGCTCCTGTACCTGCCGAAGATACACGAAATGAGAGTATAACCCGAGAAGAA
>CAYRZA010000044.1:0-6228 GCA_964428675.1 uncultured Desulfurococcales archaeon
GTTGAGGACGAGGAACAACTTATGACCGCCGCAAGGGAAGTGAAGAGGGCGGGGGCGTCGCTCCTCAGGGGAGGTGCCTTCAAGCCCAGGACTAGTCCCTATAGCTTCCAGGGCTTAGGAGTTGAGGGTTTGAAGCTCCTAAAGAGGGCCTCGGATGAAACGGGTCTGCCGGTAGTCACGGAGATCATGGACGTGAGGTACATGGAGTACTTTAGGAAGTACGCTGACATGTTACAAATAGGCGCAAGGAACTCGCAGAACTTCGACTTACTGAGGGAGGCCGGTAAGTCAGGGATGCCGGTCTTACTCAAGAGGGGGATGGGCAACACCGTGGAGGAGTGGCTACTCACAGCTGAGTACGTTATGCTAGAAGGCAACGGTGGAGTAGTGCTATGCGAGAGGGGAATTAGGACATTCGAGAGGTCGACTAGGTTCACCATTGACATAGGCGGGATGGTAAGCGCTAAGTTACAAACCCATCTACCCATCTGCGCCGACCCTAGTCACCCCGCAGGAAGGAGGGAATTGGTTCACTCCCTAGCCCTGGCGGCCGTCGCGGCGGGGGCAGACATGTTAATAGTTGAAGTCCACCCTAGGCCCGAGAAGGCCTTGAGTGACGCCGAACAACAGCTTACTCCAGAGCAGTTCTCCCTGCTTATGCAGAGGCTTAAGGCCCTCGCCGAAGCCCTGGGTAGGACGGCATGAGGGAGCTAACCCAGACCGTTTGCTGTTCCGACGTTAGGTTCGTAGTCGGCAGAGGGGCCTTAGAAATCCTAAGCTCGTTAAGGGGAAAAATAGCGGTCTTTCACTCCAAGAGGGTCGACGTTAGTCAAATAAGGAAGGTATTGCCAGAGGCGTATTATTATCCCCTGGACGACGGCGAGGGACTTAAGGACATAAATAACGTGCTGAAGCTCGCCAAGGAGCTTTTCGACAACGGCTTCGATAGGGGTGATACAGTAATTGCAGTGGGAGGGGGGAGCGTTACTGACACAATAGGCTTCCTGGCCTCAGTATACATGAGGGGCCTAAACCTGGTGAACGTGCCCACGACTCTCTTGGGCATGGTAGATGCAGCAATAGGCGGTAAGACCGGGGTGAACTTCGCCGGGGTTAAGAACGTAATCGGCACATTCTATCAGCCCAACCTTATAATAGCGGACTTGTCTTTCCTAGATACGCTCCCCAGCGACGAGATAAGGAGGGGAATGGCGGAGGTCATAAAGTACTCGATAGTCCTGGACTCCTCACTTTACAACCTCCTCCTCGAGAGCGTTGACGGCGTGTTGAGGAAAGACGACGACGTGCTCGAGGAGGTAATCGTTCGTTCCGCTTATAATAAGCTCGACGTCGTCGCGCAGGACGAGAGGGAGACCAAGGGAATAAGGATCGTGTTGAACTTCGGCCACACGGTCGGACACGCAATTGAGTCGGCGACGGACTTCTCAATTCATCACGGTCTCGCGATTTCCGTCGGGATGGTCTGCGAGTCCAAGTTCGCGGAGGAGTTGGGCTACGCTGAGGAGGGTCTGGTCGAGGACGTAATTACTTTGATTCGGGCTTACGGTCTTCCCGTAAACGTTGACGACCTGAACCCGAGGCCTGACCCGGTTAAGGCCTTAAGGGCGATAGAGAAGGACAAGAAGAGGAGGTCAGACGTACTCCTAGTCCCGATGCCCAGGAGGATAGGGGCCTGGACTAAGGCTGAAATACCCCTTGAGACTTTCAGGGGGCTAACGGAGCAATGCTTGAAATAGACTACAACACCAAGCTCTTAGGGGTCTTAGGGGAGAAAATAAGCTACACCCTTTCCCCTGCAATACATAATTTCGTCTTCCATAAGCTGGGGATAAACGCGGTCTACTTGGCGTTCGACGTCAGCTCGGATAAATTCGAAGAGACCATAAGGGGTTTGATCAATTTAGCCTATGGCTTTAACGTGACCATTCCGTACAAGGAGAGGGTAATGAACTACCTGATCGGCCTGTCTGAGGAGGCGAGGAGGGTCGGAGCGGTTAACACTGTCAAGGAGGGGTTCGGCTATAACACGGACTACTCAGCTGTAAAGGGCCTGGTGTCCGAGGTTCTGGACAGTCCAAGGGTGTGTACGGTTTTCGGCGCTGGGGGCGCGTCAAGGGCTGTTGTGATGGCCCTAGCGGACTTGGGGTGCGAAGTGCACATAATTAATAGGACTCTTAAGAGGGCCGAGGAGCTCGCGCTGTGGGTGGTCGAGAAGGGAGGAAGGGCCAAGGCGTCCCAAAGCTGTCCAGAGAGGCAGGACTTGGTGGCGAACGCTACTCCCAACCCCGACTTCGTCCCGGACTACTGCATAAAGGGGACTGTGGCCTTGGAAATGGTATATAAGCCCTTAAGAACGAGCCTGGTAGCTAGGGCCGAGAAGGCCGGCATGAAGGTGATAAACGGCCTTCAGGTCTTGGTCAGGCAGGCCTTGGAGGCCGATAGGATTTGGTTCGGTAAAAGCTTATCAGATGAGGAGGTCTTGAACTACCTTAGTGGCAGGGAACTCGTTCGGTGAGAGGTTCAGGATAACTACTTTCGGGGAGAGCCACGGGCCGATGGTAGGCGTGGTAGTAGACGGCGTTCCAGCTGGCTTACCGCTCAGCAAGGAAGACCTGGAGTTCGAATTACAGTTCAGGAGGCCCGGTAGGGCGTTCGTGACCGGAAGGAGGGAAAAGGACGAGCCCGAAATAGTGAGTGGAGTATATGAGGGGAGAACAACTGGAGCGCCCGTGACGATACTCTTCAGGAACACTGACGTAATCTCGTCTTTCTACGAAGAAATTCACTACAAGCCAAGGCCGGGTCACGCGGACTTACCTTACGTGCTGAAGTACGGGTTCGAGAACTGGGACTACAGGGGAGGTGGAAGGGCCAGCGCGAGGGAGACGGTGGCGAGGGTAGCTGCGGGCGCGATAGCTAAGAAGTTGTTAATGCTGACCGGGACATGGATTGCGGGGTACTTACGGTCACTGGGGCAAATAGAGGCTGAAGCTAAGTCGTTTGAAGAAGCCCTGTGCTCTAAGTACTCGCCCGTTAGGGCGCCGAACGCTGAGGTAGAGAAGGCCTATGAGGAGGCCATATTTCAGGTCACTAAAGAGGGTGACAGCCTCGGAGGAATTGCTGAGATAATAGCGAAGAATCCCCCTATCGGCCTAGGAGAACCGGTCTTCGACAAGCTTAAGGCGGACTTGGCTAAAGCGATGTTGTCCATCCCAGCCGTAATGGGCTTCGAGTACGGTCTCGGGTTCAGGGCAGCTAGGATGAAGGGGAGCGAGGTGAACGACGAGATAGTGTACGAGAACGGCAAGTTCAGGTGGAAGAAGAACACCGCGGGCGGCATATTGGGCGGGCTGTCGAACGGCGAGGACATAATAGTCAGGGTGGCCTTCAAGCCCACCAGTTCGATAAGGAAGCCCCAGAGGACTGTGGACTTGAGGACTTTACAGCCCGCAGAGATCTCGGTAATAGGCAGACATGATCCTGCAGTGGCAATAAGGGGAGTCTCAGTGGCGGAGAGCATGATGGCTTTAGTCCTAGTTGACCACGCCATGAGGGCCAACGTGATCCCCCAGGTCAGGTTAGAGAAGAAGGACGCGGAAGAGATAGAAGAGGAGTGGAGGAGGTATAGGGCCGCATGCTTGCCTACGGAGGAGTCTCGGCAGTAAACGCGTTGGGCTCCTGGTACGGCTCTTCCATAGCGGTAGACCTAAAGGTCGAGGTAAAAGTATATGAGGATAGAAACGAGATCGGAGACCCCCTCATTAGGGCGATCCTGGAGTACTTCAGGGCGAAATATGGGGTCCCGGAGCTGAGGGTTGAGGTTAGGTCGGAGCTACCGCCAAAGGGTGGGCTGAAGAGCAGCTCGGCTGTTTCTACTGCGCTCATTGGGGAAATAGCACAGAAGTTCGGGATTGACGTGGATCCCCCCAAGCTCTCTGCCATACTTTCTATCAAGGCTGGGGTGAGCTTAACCGGTGCCCTTGACGACGCCGTCGCCAGCTACTACGGTGGGGTCTCCTTAACGTATAACAAGGAGTTTAAGGTACTGAAGGTCCTCAACCCCCCGGACTTGCTGGCCGTAATATTGGTAAGGGGCAATAGGCCTAGGGCTCCGAACATTAAGGAGTTCAGGAAGTACTCTAAGGATTTTGAAGAGGCCTTCAAGCTAGCGTACTCCGGCAGGATCTTGGAAGCAGTCAGGCTTAACGGTAGGTTAGTGGCTAGGGTAATGGGTTACGATGAGGCCCTCTTGGAAGAGGCCGAAAGAAGGGGCGCTCTAGCCTCTGGGATTTCGGGCAACGGTCCCTCAGTCTTCGCCCTCGTTAAGGAAGGCGACGAGGGGCCATTAGTAGACCTCTTTTCACGTCACGGCGAAGTTAAGGTAGTGAGGCTGGTGGAATATGGAAGTCTGGGTAGAACCCTCAGTTATTAGGGGAAAGATAAAGGCACCGTACTCAAAGAGCTTGGGGATAAGGATCGTCTTTTACTCCTTACTATCTAGGGTTACGCTCAGGGAAATACCGAGGGCTGACGACATAAGTGCGGCGATCAGTGCTGTGAAGGCTTTAGGAGTAGAACAGGACGGCAACGAGTTCCGCTTGGGCGAATTGAGGGATGAAGCTGAAGTCTACGTAGGTGGGTCGGCGACAACCCTCAGGATGCTCCTGCCAATTGCCGCGGCTCTGGGCGTCAAACTGAAAGTCGACGGAGACGAAAGCCTGAGAAGGAGGCCTATCACCGAGTTCTATAACTTCGCTAAGAAGTACGGGATAGAGGTTAGCTCAGACAGGTTGCCCCTCACGGTCAGGGGAAAGCTTACGTCCAAAGAGGTGGAAATAAGGGGAGGGGAGTCGAGCCAATACGTCTCGGGCCTGATCTACGCTTTCGCCATCCTCGGGGAGGGCAGAGTGAAGGTGATCCCGCCAGTGTCGTCGAAGAGCTATATCTTCATGACCTCCGACTTCCTCAACTCCCAGGGCCTGAAGGTTACAGTGAGCGAGGACTGGACGATCGAGGTCTCCAGGGGAAATCCGATGCCTTTTGAGGGCGAAGTACCTGGGGATTATGCCCTGGCCTCGTTTTACGCTATAGCCGCGTCGGTAACAGGAGGGGAAATAGAAATTTACAACCTTTACCAGCACGGCGACTATTTCGGGGATCACAGCGTCGTCGATTTACTTAGGGATATGGGAGTGAAAAGCGAGTTCAGCAACGGAACCTGGAAGGTCAGCGGGCGTCCAGAGAGAGGCATTACTGTTAACCTCGACGACGCTCCCGACCTGGCCGTTTCAGTGGCCGCAGTTGCGCCGTTCGCTGAGGGCGTTACGGTAATGGAGGGGGTCGAGAGGCTCAGGATCAAGGAGAGCGACAGGATATCAACTATAATTAACGCCCTGAGGGCCTTCGGCGGAAGAGCTGAGTACTATGACGGGAAGCTCTACGTATATCATAGCGTACTGAAAAGGGGTGAATTGGAGTGCCCCAACGACCACAGGATAGCCATGATGGCCTCCGTCCTCGCCCTAGCGGTGGGCGGGCTCATTAAAAAGGGGGAGTGCGTAAATAAGAGCAACCCGAATTACTGGCTCGACCTCTACTCGCTTGGGGGTAGGGTGAATTGGTCAAGCTAGTCGTCGCCCTTCCGATAAGGAAACAGGATGACGTCCAAAAAATCAGGGAAATAGACGCCGACCTCGTCGAGCTGAGGCTGGACTATATGCGTGACCCCTCTTCCTTCGACTTCTCCTCAATCTCTGACCTGAAGGATAAAGTAATAATCACCATAAGGGACGTAGAGGAGGGAGGGGTCAACGGAGTAAGCGATAACATGAAAGCGAAGATCTTGAAGGCCCTTCACGATCAGGGCTTCCTCTACGACGTTGAGGCCAGGTTCCTGTTGAGGGTGCCCGACGTCCCCTTCGAGGGGAAAATAGTTTCAGTTCACTACTTCGACAGGGTTCCGACTTTCGAAGAGGTCAACTCCCTGATGTCGCGCTTCGGGGGTGCTTGGGTCAGGAAAATAGCGGTAATAGGGAAAGAGGGCTATAGGGAGTTGCTGGTCAAGTTCGCGAGGAAAGGGTTCGCTGTTATGCCCATGGGCACCGACCCATTGGAGAGGGTGGCCTTCTCAATTCTCGGCTCTGAGCTGATCTACGCCAACGCTGGTGAGGCCACGGCGCCGGGACAGATGAACTACTTGAAGGTTAA
>CAYRZA010000045.1:0-6165 GCA_964428675.1 uncultured Desulfurococcales archaeon
CACTACGACGTCTACAGGGTTAACGTGACGAACAGCATAGCGTTTACAGCCTTATCTCCCGACCTCGTCGAGGCCTCAGAGGCCTCGTACAGTATTAAGGTTCTCAACTCCACCGTAAACCTGCCGGGCCTAACCCTAGTAGGAAAGGGGTTCCTGACTTTAATCATACCATCACAGGAGATAAACCAGTTGGGCGGCATAGCGGTGATGTTCTACAACGGGTCCAAGTACTTCGTGGGCCTGACCCCGAGCTCCGTTCAATACATGAACAGCAGCAATCCGTTTCTCGTTACTATTCTTGGCAATTACATCTTCATGTTCTTCCCTTACGGCGGCAACGTAACGTTCATCTTCTACAACCCTAACCTTCACGAGAGTATTTCCGTGATTAAGCTTACACAGGGCAGTGAAAACGTAATAAGGTACGTCGTTCTCGGCGCGATCATCGTAGCAGTTCTGGGATTTGGTACGGCGTTAGCGCTACGGGCACGCCGGCCCTCTTGAAGGCCTGGACTTTACTCTCGTATGTCCCCATGCCCATGTAAACCACGGCCCCTGCGTGTCCCATCCTCTTCTCCTTTGGGGCGGTCAACCCAGCTATATAAGCGACAACTCTCTTCTTTATTTCTCCCCGCTCGATCATCCTGGCGACTCTCTCCTCAGAGGTGCCTCCTATTTCGCCGATCACGACTATATACTCCGTCTCGGGGTCCTCATCGAACATGCGCACCACTTCTTCCATTGTTGTGCCGACTATTGGGTCACCGCCTATCCCAATGACTGTGGAGTGCCCCAACTCGTAGACCGCCTGCGCGACCTCATATGTCAAGGTCCCAGACCTAGAGACGATCCCGACCTTCCCCTTCCTGAAGCTTTTGACGGGCATAATGCCTATTAACGTTTCACCGGGAACGATTATGCCCGGCGTGTTGGGGCCTATTATCCTGCTCCCTCTCGCCTTAGCGTACTTTATCATCTTTGCGGCGTCAACGATCGGAATGTGTTCGGTTATTACCACTATCAGCTTTATTCCGGCATCTACAGCCTCATAAACCGCGTCTGGCGCCCTCTGTGCAGGGACGAAGACTATGCTGGCGTCAACCTCGTGCTCCTTTACAGCGTCCTCTACCGTGTCATATACTGGGACGCCGTGCACTACAGTCCCGCCCTTTCCAGGGGTCACGCCGGCAACGACTTTAGTCCCGTAGTCCAGCATGAGCTTCGTGTGGAAGCTTCCTTCCCTCCCGGTTATCCCCTGGACTAAAACCCTCGTGTTCCTGTCCACTAACGTAAGGCATCACCTATCGCTTCCATTGCGTTAGCGTAAACCCTAATCCCATGGCTTTCCAGGATCTTCCTACCCTCCTCCTCGTTAACGCCGGAAAGCCTGACGAATATGGGTTTGTTGACGTAAGGTAGTGCGTCCACTATTCCCCTGGCTATCTCGTCGCACCTCGTTATCCCGCCGAATATGTTGACCACTATCTTCTTAACCCTTGGGTTACTCGCAACCCTAAGCAACGCCTCCTTCATCTTAGCCCTGTCAGCCCCTCCGCCTATGTCGAAGAAGTCCGCGGGCTCTCCTCCCCTTAGCTTGACCATGTCCATTGTCGCCATAGTTAAGCCAGCTCCGTTGCTTATTATCCCTATATCGCCCCCTAGGTCGACGTAGGGCTCCGGGCTGTAAGTCCTGCCGAACTTCTCGAGTAAGTCCCTGTGCCTGAACAGGGCGTTATCGTCGATTATCACCTTGGCGTCCAGCGCTATTGGGCCCTCAGGAGTGACGGCCAAGGGGTTTATTTCGGCCAGCTCTGCGTCGTAATCGACTACCAGCGAATATAAGGCCTTTACGACGTCCTTAATGCCCTTGAGCCCGACGTGCCTCTCTATTTTAATTACGTCGTAGTCCCTCACACCCCTCTCCATGGGAATTATGAAGGTCTTTACGTGCCCGTTCTGCTCCACGTCAATCCCTCCGGTTGGGGACGCAGCTATCATGGGCTCTCCTGATTCCCTGTCCATAAGGGCGGCTATGTACACTTCCCTCTCGTGCTCTACGAACTCCTCCACGAGGAACTGCTTTATTCCCTGCCTCCTCAGCTCGTCTATTACGGACTGAGGGTCGTCAGTTACCCTCACCAGTCCCCTCTTCCCCCTCCCCCCTTCCAGCACTTGGGCTTTCACTACGTACTTCCCCTTCCCCTCGAACCTGTCCGTCACCAGGACCCCCTTTGGCACCTTTACCCCTAGGGAGGAGAGGAGAGCCTTCGCCTCCCATTCGTATAGCTTCACGGTAGTATTTACAATAGGAAGAAATTATGCATTCGTTACACCTCGGTCTCGGCTTGCAGAACAACTTCCCGACAGCAGTTATCCCGGCGTAGAAGAGCTTCAGGTCGAAGAGCCTGTCAAAGGCCTCTTCCACTTCCCTAGCTGCTTGGGCCTTGTCTAGCCTGACGCCTTCTACCCTTGAGAGAACCCTGGCGAGGTATTCCGAAGGCGGGACAGCCTTCACGTTCCCAGCGAACAGCATTATGGCCTTCGCGGTCTCCTCACCTATTCCTTTGACTGACCTGAGGAGCGAGTAGTCCTTTAGGGCCCTCTCGCCGTAAGTTTCGTACAGAAGGGAGAGCCTCTTCAACCTCTCCGCCTTAGTCCTGTGGAAGTTTATTGAGGAGATTTCTTTATCTATCTCCTCAACGCTGAGCTTGGCCAGCTCCCTCAAGTCGGCCAGGCCCTTCTCCCTGAGCTTCACCACGGCCTCTTTGACCTTCTCCCACGAGTTCAACTGCACTAAAATCGCTGCTATGGCCACTTCTTGGGGCGACATTAGATCGTCCCACCAGGCGGGACTGCTCTCATCCGCTATTACCCAACCCGCCCTCCTCAAGACCTCAGCGTTATTTAAAAACGCCTTAAGGAGCTCAGCGTGCAGTGACCTCTTCATCCCTCCGCGAGCACTACGGCTCATCACCTCAGCACTTCCTCAACGAGTTTTGGGGTTCCGATTTCAAACTTTTTCGGCTTCTTCACCTCATCCAAGGCCCTCCTCAGGACGTTCTCGGACTCCCATGTTGAGGGATCGTCGAGGAACTCCGCGCCCAAGGTCTCAGCATAGAGCTTTGAGTCCTCGTAACTAGCGGCTTGCTTCCAGTCCCTGTTGAAAACGATGATCGTCGGTTTCTGGTACATCACCACTGCCTCCATTGCGGTCTTGCCCTGATGGGTTATGACCACCGAGGCCCTGCTTATCCACTCCTCTAGGTTCGGGTCAAAGGAAAAGACCTTCCACTTCGCGTTCAACTTCCTCACTTCGTCCTCCCTTACTTTCCCCGACTGGACCACCACGTTGTCGAGCCCCAACCTAGCCAGGGCCCGGTAGAGCCTCATGAAGCCCATGGAGCCGGTAGTGACCAACACGAACCCCTCGTCCTTCGGGGAGTACCTGGGCCTCTCGACTATGGGCCCCACAACTTCTCCCTTCTTCGGATAGAGCCTCTTCTGCGCTTCCCAGTGGAGGAAGACCCTCTCCGCGAAGTTAGATATCAGTGAGATCGCCTTCCCCCTCGTTACGAACCTGTCCTGGCTCTCGACAGCGAAGACTTTCGCGCCCTTCAGCTTCTCCGCAAACGAGGGGAAAATCGAGTGGTTAGATCCGGTCGCTATTACGACGTCGTAACTCTGAAGGGAGAGCGATTCGACCAGAGCGCGGGGCAGGTTGACCAGGAGCTTGAGCGCGGACTCACCGGGTTCCCTGCCCTTAACGACCTCGTAGAAGGAGTTGGCGTAAGGCTTGAGCATCTCTAGGCTCTGCCTGTCGCCTTTGGGAATGACGAAGTCCACCTTGAACGGCATGAACTGCGCAATGGCCCTGGCGAAGCCCGTGTGGCCCCCTCCGCTGGCTACTATGAGCACTCGACGCATCAAAGTTTTAACTTTAGCGACAACTTTAACGCCAATGGAAGTAAACAAGGACGAGCTCATAAGCGCCGGAATAATCTACGCGATAAACGCCCTGAAGTCCGGAGTTAAGGTAGCTGAAGTCGGTCTCGGCGAGAGGGACTTCTACGTGGACTTGATCCTGCGTTCCTCCCTAAGCCTCGATGAGGCCAAGAGGTTCGCTACCTATAACCCCCCTTATGACTTCAGCGTTAAGGACGGAATAGTTGAAACCCCATACGGCTCGTTCAAGCTATCCGCCGAGTGGAATCGCAGGGTGGAGGTCAAGTACTTCGAAATATTGAACGTCTCGACGCACCACCCGGAGCCGGGGTTGCAGTACGTTAGGGTAAGGGGGGTTGGTTTCGAGACCGAGCAGAAGCTCAAGGATTACATGAACTGGCTTGAGGAAGCTCAAGAAATAGACCACAGACTAATAGGGGAGAGGTTAGACCTCTTCAGCTTCCACGAGGAGGCAGGCCCAGGTCTAGTCCTGTTCCACCCCAAGGGCCAGATAATAAGGAAGGAACTCATTAAATATATAGAGGAAGTGGAGGAATCCATGGGGTTCCAGGAAGTATACACTACCCACGTCTATAGGACTGTGCTATGGAAGATAAGCGGCCATTATAACATGTACAGGGATAAAATGCTGATCTTCAACCACGAGGACGACGAGCTCGGGATAAAGCCCATGAACTGCCCCGCCCACATCTTGATTTACAAGAGCAGGCCCAGGAGCTACAAGGACTTGCCAATAAGGTTCTCTGAGTTCGGTCACGTGTACAGGTGGGAGAAGAAGGGCGAGCTCTACGGCTTGTTGAGGGTTAGAGGCTTCGTACAGGACGACGGGCATATATTCTGTAGGGAGGACCAGCTGAAAGACGAAGTAAAAATGCAAGTACAGAAGACAATTGAAGTCCTTAAGACCTTCGGGTTCAAAGAAGAGGACATAGCAATAAACCTGAGCACGAGGCCTGACGAGAGCATAGGGACTGACGAGCAGTGGGAGAAGGCGACCAAGGCGTTAATTGACGCGCTCAACGAGCTGGGGCTCAAGTACAAGATCAAGGAGAAGGAGGGGGCCTTCTACGGACCTAAGATCGACTTTGACATAAGGGACTCCCTGAACAGGTGGTGGCAGCTCTCGACCATCCAGGTGGACTTCAACCTGCCCGAGAGGTTCGACTTAGAGTACGTTGACAAGGACGGGACTAAGAAGAGGCCAGTAATGGTGCATAGGGCCATTTACGGCTCGATAGAGAGGTTCATGGCGATCCTATTGGAGCACTTCAGGGGGAAACTGCCTACCTGGCTCTCCCCAGTACAAGTTAGAATAATCCCGCTGGGCGAGGAGGTGATGGACTACGCTAACCTGGTCCTCGACAGGCTTAAGACCGAGAGGATAAGGGCTGAAATCGACGCGTCCGAGGGGACTATGAGGAAGAAGATCAGGGACGCATATGCGGAGGGCGTACCGTACATAATAATAGTTGGGAAAAACGAAAAGGACAAAGGAACTGTAGCGGTCAGGGGGAGAGGCAACGTGGAGGTCAGGGACGTCAAGCTGGAGGACTTCATAAGGCTACTAAAGGAAGAGATATCGACTAGGGCCGTGGAGCAGACGGCGATAAAGAAGTTGGCCGGCAAATGACGGTAAAGTACGGCTTTTACAAGTCCCCCTTCGGGCCCATTACGGTGGCCGCAACCGAGAACGGAATTTCGTTCCTGGACTTCTGCGATTGCTACGAGGAGGGACTTCTGGATAACAGTTACTTCTCTGACCTATTCGAGAAGTTGGACGAGTATTTCAAGGGTAGGCCGGTCGACTTCGACTTCCCAATAGACCTGAGCAACCAGAACCCGTTCAGGGTTAGGGTGTTCAAGGAGGTCATGAAGATACCGTGGGGCGAGGTGAGGACTTATAAGGAGATCGCAGAGAAACTGGGCACCAGCCCCAGAGCCGTGGGGAACGCCTTGGCGCACAACAACGTGCTAATCCTAATTCCTTGCCACAGGGTAGTAGCAGAGAAGGGCTTAGGGGGCTATAAGAGGGGAGTAGAGCTCAAGAGGAAACTATTGGAACTTGAGGGACATAAGTTCTGAGTTCTAAGCTGAAGGATTACTGCAATACTTTAGGATTTTAAACAGTGGACCGGCCGGGATTTGAACCCGGGACCTCTCGGGTGCAAACCGAGCACTCTTCCAGGCTGAGCTACCGGCCCA
>CAYRZA010000046.1:0-6159 GCA_964428675.1 uncultured Desulfurococcales archaeon
CTATTTCTCTTGTATGAGCGTAAAGGCATATGTGTTATTAGTTACGGCAGTCGGTAAGGAACAAGACGTCGCCCTTAACCTTAAGTCGATAAAGGGGGTTGTGAGCGCTAACCCAGTATATGGGGAATACGACGTAGTTGTAGAAGTCGTTACCGACTCGCTAGAGGAGTTGAATAGGACTATAAGTGAAATAAGGCGTAATCCGAACATTCTCAGAACCGTGACGCTAATAGTAATGTAATATAAAGCGAAATTTCGGAAAATGTTGTTTATTGCTCAGGACTCTCTTTTTTAAGTCATCATATTTTTCAGGACGTCCCTGCTACATCACAGCATGAGTGTGAAGGTGACGGGGGACCCACCTACACTCATCAACCCTAGGGACGCTAGGGACTCGTGTAGGCCTATAGCATTATTCCTTTTCCGACATTTCAAGTTTTTCCACGTAGGGCTCTTTCAACCTCTTCAAGACCTCAGAGAGAAGTGCGTTAAGCTGATTATACATAGCCATTAAGTAAAGCACGTTCTCCTCTAACGTTTCCAGCCTCTTCTCCGTGGAGTCCCTTTGGGACTTGAATCCAGAGGACTCGAGCCCCTGTTTAATGTAAAGCTTGATGAGGTCAGTTACCTGTATTCCCATTTCCTCTGCAGTCTCTCTGAGCTTCTCGTAGAGCGCCTCTGGCAGCGATAAATGGACTGTCGGCATGTGGATTCACTTTCCTAAAAGAATACACGAAGAGGGATTTAATTAATCTTCCTACTTCAGTAGTCCTCTTTCAATGAGAAGATGAAAATACCACTCCAGATTATTTTTAAGCCTAAGCGAGTGAAGAGTATTTTTGACCGTTGATGAGAGTGGTTACATTTAAGGTGGAAGAAGACTTGCTAGAGCTACTAGACAGGTACGCAATAAAGTACGGATTAAATAGGTCCGAAGCAATAAGGAAGGCAATTGAAAACCTGGTTAAAGACGAAATCAGCAAAGAAACTGTTCCAGTGGCAAAGATCGAGAAAATTAAACTATAAATACAGTAGAGTTATAGCTTTTTTCATCTATTTCACTACTTATTTTAATTTTATTCATTGAAATGTTTTCCAGAAACTTATCAGGAGGATCTATCGGCATGTAATGACCCCTTACCCAGTAGTGAACGGGCAAGACATTTCTGGGCCTAAGAGCCTCTACAACTTTTAGGGCCTCTTCCGCGTTAATTGTAATCACCCCACCCACTGGGACGGCGAGCAGATCCGCGCCCATGAGCTCCTTTGACGTCTCCTCGTCTAAGAGGTGACCCAAGTCGCCTAAATGGACTATCTTCCTACCGTCGGGCGTTATGATCTCGTAAACTGTGTTCCTCCCCCTACACTTGCCTTTTCTCTTGTCGTGGTACGTCGGAATCCCCCTCACGTTATAACCTGAATAGTCAAGTTGAGTAACAGAAACGTAACACTTACTATTGAACAGCTCGCAGGCGTTATGATCGTAGTGATCGTGCGTTACAATAACTATTTCCGGCCTAGCCTCTATCCTCGGAAGCCCTATACTGATCCCATCATGCGGGTCAACTAAGATCTTCCCGTCTATGAGTAACGCGGAGTGAAGGAAATATTTTAGCATACCTTAAGCCGTCTGTTTGGCCTTCATTCTTAACGCTATCTCTTTGGCGTCCTCAGGAGTTATCCTCTTACCGCTGTCAGCTAGCCTCTTGAGCTCGTTTAACACCGCCCTTAACTCGCTCTCAGACAGGAATATCCCCTGATCCTCGAGTATCCTTTTCAGGCCGTGGATTCCGCTGTGCTTGCCCAGAGCTATCCTCCTGAAGTTGCCGACCTCCTCTGGACTCATGGGCTCGTAAGTCATCGGGTTCTCGATTACTCCGTGCACGTGAATTCCTGACTCGTGACCGAACGCGTTGTCGCCCACTATTGGCTTGAAGTACGGCACAGGAACTCCTGTCAGCTCTGAGACTAGCCTGCTGGTCTCGTAAAGCAGATAGGTCTTGACGTTTACCTCATAACCCATTAACTTCTTCAGCGCCATAACGACTTCCTCCAACGCCGCGTTGCCTGCCCTTTCCCCTATGCCGTTTACCGTGACGTGAACTTGCCTAGCCCCCGCGAAGACTCCAGCTATTGAATTAGCAGTTGCCAGCCCGAAGTCGTTATGACAGTGTACGCTAACTATTTTGTTGCCAGCGACGTTAACGACCTTCGACACCAAGTCGTAGAACTTGAAGGGATGCATTACGCCGACAGTATCGGGAATGTTTATCCTGTCAGCTCCCGCCTCCAGCGCCGTCTTGACTGCGGTGAGCAGGAAGTCCTCATCGGTTCTAGTAGCGTCCTCAGGTGAAAACTCGACTATCATGCCGTGGTCCTTTGCGTATCTCACCGCTTCATAGATTCTCTCCAGCACCTGTTCCCTCGTCATCTTCAGCTTATACTTCAGGTGGATGTCCGACGTCGCTATGAATAGGTGAATGCTGGACAGGCCCGTGTCTATTGTCTTGTCTATGTCTTGCTTTACTGACCTCGACAGGCCAATTACTTCTACTTGGTCTCCTACTTCCGCAAGTATCTTTTTAGTCGCTTCGAATTCGCCCTCTGACGCCGCCGGAAACCCAGCCTCAATCACGTCGACACCGAGCTTCGCGAGCTGTTTTGCAATTCTTATCTTTTGTTCCACTGTTAAATCTATACCTGGTGCCTGCTCTCCATCTCTTAACGTTGTGTCAAAAATTCTAATTTTCGCACCTGGGTTTTTTTGCTCAACGAAGAAAACGCATCCCAAGATTACAAGGGGATTAAACTATTTTTAATATTTCGGTATCTCGACACGACTCGAGAAGCTCGACAGCTATCTCGGCCCAACGCATCTTAGCCAACTTCTTTTTGATTATAAGTGGATAACCCTCGGGCTTAGACAGAGGGCTTATTTCACTAGTGTCGAAGTTCAACAACCTTACCCTCTTGGCTCCGAACCTCACGGCTAATGCGACGGCCCTGTCGCCGTCTGTGAACCCTCCAATGAATTTCGGCCTCCCCTTGGGGAAGACCTGGACGGATAAGACGGCCTTCTCCATGTATTGGATCTTATACAAGTTAGAGAAGTTGTCGCCGTGAAGTAGGACCACATATATCGAGTTCTTGGGAAAGACCGTTATCCCGTCGAGGTCGGTGACGACGATGTCTGGTTCTATCCCCTTTTTTACTAACCAGTTAGTCGCCCCGTCTACGGTTATCACTGTCTCGGATTCCCTAATCCTATCAATGCCTGGCATAAAGGTAGATGGGAAGACTATGGAGACTTCCTTGCCGCGTATTAAGCTGTCCAGTTCGTCCGTGTAATCCCTCCTGGTGGATGAAAGCAAATCAGCCATTTGAGCGGCCTTCCAGTCGGCCCTCCTGTCGAACCTGAGGTCTTCGTCGACGAGCTCAATGAAGGCCAGAAGTCTCATAGTTTCACAAAGTAAAGTACCTCCCCCTCCTTTCTCAGCAACTTCAAGTCTTTTCTAGATTTTATTAAATCTAAAAATGGGTTCGAAGACGAGATCTTTATTATCGAACCCTTGTCCGCGAAACCTACCGCCTCTTCTGGATCCGTGGAACAGTTAATGGAGTCTAGGTCAATGATGGTATTGGTCGTAAATTTGGTACGCTTCGTCAATTAGCCCACCCAAAACGTCTACTAGAGACTTGACCTCGCTCCCCCTTATATTTACAGAGTTGATCAGAGAAGACTCCCCTACCATATAAGAGAAGTGTAGCCTCCTCTCAAGCTCTATTAACTTCGCCTTGAACGCCCTAACCCGCTCATTGACGTCCGGAACTAAAACAAGCCTCATAGTGGGATTGTCAGCTACGTAAAAGCCGAACAAGTTCAACAGGAACTGTGAAAGCCTTTGGACTGCCATGTAAGCCCTTATTACAGTGCCGTAATTGTCGCCCTCCTCCAAGGCCCTTTTCGCGTCGTTCGCGAACCGAATGGCCTGAAGCAACTCCTCCGAAGCCATGTGACTGTTGTTCAGACCTCCTTCACCTCCCCTAAAGCCGTTATCTTCATGGTAAAGCCGTAGTCCGTCTTGTCAAGCTTCGACTTGAATAAGTCTATCGCTCTCCTTATTTCTCCGTCGGGGTCGTAAAGGACGAACGAGTTGAGGATGAGATGGACGAGGAATGGAATTCCATACTTTAACTCCTTAACGTCTACGGGCAAAACGTAAATTGGGGGCTCCAACGCGTTGTTCCTTACGAAGTCCCTAAACGCCTCGGTTGACCTAATTTTGTTTCTAAAATATAAAGTATATTCACCCCTTGAGTAGAAGGAGATCTTCTCTATACCTTTGAAGACAGCAATTATGTAAGCTGGATCGTAAGGCTTGAAGGTTTGTAAAGCCCTGCCAGATAGGGCCAAACCCCTCAAGCGATAGCCGAAGTGTTTTAACAGGGTCATTGAAAGCTCCTCGACGACTCTTAAGTAGTCCTTCAATCCGCTTAATAGCCCGTTATCAGGCTAATTAACTATGAGTATAAAGCAGGAGTACATAAGCGAGAAACCGCACGAGACGTTCACGTACTTGAGGCTAGTAATACCTTGTGACGACGAATGTCTCAAGGGGACGAAGTTCGAGGGGCTTCTGAACTATCAGAGGGTTGCGGAGGCCTTAGAAGTTATAAGATACATGAAAATACTCATAGAGCAAAAAGTGAAAGAACTGTTAGATTTAATAAAATACAAAATAGAAAACATTAGCGATAAGGTGAACGTCGAGAACTGGGCGTTCTCGGTGTACTGGAAGCTCCAGGGACAGGGTAACATAACTGTCGGCGACGCCCTTTACTATGACAACCTTAAGCTCTTTGAGGGCGACTTTCAAGACGTCATGAGAGCGGAGGAAACGTTCAGGAAACTCATATCGGACCCAGAGGTCAGGGAGCTTTGCGACGAAATTAGAAATTTAAGCGACTCATTGTGGACACATTTCGAAAAGAACGTTGTGAGGGCCCTAAATGAAGCTGAGAATCGGAGTTGAGGGAATAACGATAGACTCAGCCCACTATACGCTTTCGTCTTCACCGAACAGTCAAATTCACGGACACACTTACAAGGTTGCAGTTGAAGTCGAAGGCCAAGTCGACCCAAGTACGGGGTTCGTAATAGATTTCGACGAACTGAAGGCAAAGGTAAGGGAAGTGACGAAGGAATGGGATCATAAGCTCATAGTTCCGGCACGAGACAAAGAGAAGCTCGAGATCAGCGGGCCGTTCAGGGTTGAAATCAAGTACTTAGACGCCCCGTTCCCCACTGTCGAGTACATAGGAATGGAGCTAGCCAAGGAGATATACGAGAGGCTTGGCAGGAAGTTCAAGGTTTACCTTAAGATCTACGAAGGGGCTGATTCTTACGCCGTAGTTGAATATCCCTAAAGCACTATGAAGCGAAGCCCGACGTTGTCGACCCACCTATACCCATTCCTCTTCGTTTTAGAGAACGAAATCGTGTCCTTGTCCAACTTAACGCACCACTTGTCCTTCCCTGAGTCCAGAGACGTGAGGAACGCGTTTATTCCTTCCTCATTGCACTCCGCCTCTGGGGAGAAGCTCACGTAGCCCTGAAGCTCCTTCCTCAAGATCACTCCTCTCCTGTAAACCACTACACCGCCGTAAATCCATGCAAAGCACTTGACGAAGTCACTGCAAACGGACCCCGTGCTCATTTTCCGTTTTATTTCCCTTAATAGTTCGCCTCCTTCACCGCTATCGGCCTCCGTTATTAAAGGCGGCACGTATGAGATATAAACAGTGAAGTCGTCAGTCCTTATCTCTTTTAGGCTCGGCAGTGCCGCCCTTATACGCATTTGGGAATAGAGGGGCGTCCTGAATATAAGTCTTGTCTAGGACTAACGCAATTTCGGCCTTGGCCAGTTCATAGCCTATGTAAGCGGCGTGCTCAGGGCTTAGGTTCACCCTCCTCGTCAGTTCTCTTGCTAGATATAGGCCGTTCGTTCCCTTAAGGGCGACCCTCTCCTTACCTATCCACTCCACGGCTATTTCGTCTTCTCCCCTGTACACCCTAACGTAACCCCTGTCAAAGTTGGGCTCGCTCTTCACTACTTCCTCCGCGTCGGGCGGCAACTGGTCTACCCTTCTGCGCTTATC
>CAYRZA010000047.1:0-6091 GCA_964428675.1 uncultured Desulfurococcales archaeon
TAAGCCACGATGTCGTGAAGTCCCTGAAGGAAAGCCGGCGCCTTACCGGCAAGCACGTAAAGCGTGGCCATGCCGAGTAGTGCGGTAAGAACGAGTAGGCCTAGTCCTATTGCCGTCACCGCAGTTGGGTAGAGTATAGCAAGCGCTAAGGCCACTAGTCCTATTGCCGTCGCCACTATTCTGTGAATCGCTTCGGGATCTCCTTTCAATGCCAATATATGTATATCCCTAGTATAAGGCCAGTTAGTGCCTAGAGACAAGCCGTAGCCGTAGCCCTCCACTATACCGCCCAACACAATAGCAGAAGCCGCTAGCCCGGCTTCCAGTGGAAGGAGTAGATCGACTACCATATCAGTGAGGTTGATATTAACGTATTAAGTTTGTGTTAGCATAGCTAATATGAACAAATCGAGAAGGATTTCCTTACTTCACCCTCAGGACGCTGATTCGCTGAAGAGTAAACTCAGGAAAGAATACGGTGAGAAGGTAATAGACGTCAGGACTTGTATCCTGACCGAGGTCGACGGTTTCGTCAATATCGAAAGCCTAAACTTGCCGGACGACGTTCCGTCCTTAATACTGCAGAGGAGGTTCTGGGAGCTCCACGAGAGGCTCGAGGCCGTTTGGAGAAGGGACAAAAACGAGTTCGCTAGGTCCTTGATCCTACTAGCCGCGGCCGAAATAAAGCTGTGCAAGGGCGAGTTTAGAGTTTATAGTGACCTAGTGGAAAGAGCGTACGAGAACTTAAGTGAGCCCGAACTGATCTCCTTACTGCTTTACTTGCATTCGTTCTTTGAAGATTGAGGGAAGTTTCGACGAACTGGGCGGCGATTTTTAAGTTAGGGCTTAACGTGTGGATTAGCTCTAGGGACGCCGAAATGATCCTTTTGGAGCACTTCAGCGAGAACAACGACTCGCTCGAGGACATCTACGTGGTGATGCTCAAGCAGAGCGAACTGGAGGCGGTCTTTCGCTTCACCGTAATACTGTCCAGGGGAGGCGAGAAGTGGTCGAAGTTCAGCGGTTACCTGAGGGTCGCCAGGAACGGTAGGGCGACAATAAAGGTAGGCCAAGTGGTGAGCGAGGTCAACAGGGATTCCGTATTAAAGATACTTAACAAAAAGGTGAATGAGGAGGTCACGAGTCCGTTTGTATAATTTTAAATTACGTTTTTAGAATTCATTATTTAATGTCGGTAAACTGGGCTCTACCGTTCGACGAGAAGCTCGTACCGCCCGGCTACGAGAACAAGCTCGTCTCACCTGAGGCCTACAGGGAAATCCATAAGGCATTAACTGAGGACAACCTTAGGTACTGGGAGTCCATAGCGAAGGAGCTAGAGTGGTTCACTCCTTGGAGTAAAGTGCTCGACAATTCCAACCCTCCGTTTTATAAGTGGTTCGTGGGCGGAGAGCTCAACATTTCTTACTTAGCAGTCGATAGGCACGCGAAGTCCTGGAGGAAGAACAAGGTAGCAATAATTTGGGAGGGAGAGCCAGTCGAGAACGGCAAACCAAAGGAAGTCAGGGTGCTGACGTACGGCGACCTGTACAGGGAGGTCAACAGGGTCGCCTATATGATGAGGACAAAGCTCGGCCTGAAGAGGGGGGACACAATAGCCATTTACATGCCCATGGTACCGGAGCTACCCATAGTTATGCTCGCGGCCGCTAGGCTAGGCGTGATATTCACCGTAGTGTTCTCGGGCTTCAGCGCACAGGCCCTAGCTGACAGGATCAACGACGCTAAGGCGAAAGTCCTCTTCACCGCAGATGGAGGTTGGAGAAGGGGTAAAGTGGTGCCCCTAAAGGAGATCGCGGACAAGGCCCTGGAACAGGCCCCAAGCGTGCAAAAGGTCGTGGTTTTGAGAAGAATAGGAGCCAACGTCCCAATGAAGCAGGGCAGAGATGTGTACTTCGAGGACCTGATGGCTGACATACCGAGTGACATCTATGTTGAGCCAGAAAGGATGAAAAGCGAAGACCCCCTGTTCATCCTTTACACTTCCGGTACCACCGGGAAGCCCAAGGGAATAGTACACGACACTGGAGGTTACGCAGTAATACTTCACGCCACAATGAAGTACGTCTTTGACGTAAGGGATACGGACGTCTACTGGTGCACCGCTGATATAGGCTGGATTACCGGCCACTCTTACATAGTGTTCGGCCCCCTGATCGAAGGGTCTACGGAAGTCATGTACGAGGGAGCACTGGACTACCCAGAGCCGGACAGGTGGGCCGCCATAGCGGAGAGGTACGGCGTGACCATTCTCTACACTTCACCGACCGCGATTAGGATGTTCATGAGATATGGTGACCAGTGGGTAGCCAGGCACAACTTGAGGTCTGTGAGGATTATGCATAGCGTCGGTGAGCCCATAAACCCTGAGGCCTTCAGGTGGTTCCTGAAGGTTGTCAACCCCAACGCGGTGTTCGGCTCCACGTGGTGGATGACCGAAACCGGAGGGATAATGATCAGCCACGCGCCCGGATTCTTCCTAGTCCCAATGAAGCCGGGCACTAACGGCCCTCCTCTGCCTGGAGTGGACGCAGACGTCCTCGACGATCAGGGCAATCCCACGCCTCCAAGGGAAAGGGGCTACCTAGTAATAAAGAAGCCCTGGCCTGGAATGCCGTTAACTATTTGGGGTGACGACGAGAGGTACGTTAAGACTTACTGGAGCAAGTTCCCAGGCTTCTTCTATCCTGGCGATTATGCGGTTAAGGACGAAGACGGCTACTTCTGGATCCTAGGAAGAGCAGATGAGGTAATTAAGGTGGCTGGCCACAGGCTAGGGACTTACGAGCTGGAGTCAGCCCTAGTCCAACACCCGGCAGTCGCGGAGGCGGCTGTAGTAGGGATCCCTGACCCGGTGAAGGGTGAGGTACCCGTTGCACTAGTGGTTCTAAAGCAGGGAGTCCAGCCGAGCAGCCAGCTCAAGGAGGAGCTAAACAAGTGGGTAAGGGAACAGGTGGGCCCGGTGGCCACGTTTAAGGACATTCACTTCGTCACGAAATTGCCTAAGACGAGGTCAGGGAAGATAATGAGGAGGGTGATAAAGGCCGTACTCACTAACGCTCCAATAGGCGACTTAACTACTCTGGAAGATGAGAGCAGTGTGGAGGAAGTCAAGAAGGCATATGAGGAACTAAAGAAGGAGTTTAAGTAAAAAAGCTTTTATTTTCTATATTTGTTTTCGAAAAACGTTTATGCTAAATCTTTTCCACACTCTATTTAGCCTTAAATTTAAATTGTTCAACAGTTTAAAAATTTTATTATACGATGTAACAGTAAACTTTAAAATTGCTCAATTGCATGATTAAATTATGATGTTAAGGGATATAATGTCTGCACAAGTCGTCTCAGTTCAACCGAATGAAAAGCTGAAGAACGTGGCTAACTTGATGGTAAGCTCTGGAATAAGGAGGATAGCTGTAAACGTCGGTTCCGCTACTTTAGGGGTTATCTCGGCAAGGACGATACTGAGGGAGGCCCTGTCAAACCCCAATTGGGGAGAAAGGGAAGCTAAGGACGTCATGAGGCCCGGCATTTTCGCTGACCCTGACACGCCGATAAAGGTCGGGGCCAGAATAATGGTTAGGTACGGCATCGGATCCTTGCTGATAAGGGGAGGAGGGATAGTAACGGAAAGGGACATAGCGAAGGCCATTCCAAGGATGAACATACCCGCTATCGCTGTCGCCACCACACAGGTTCTCACCATGCCTGACGAGTCCACTTATGCTGACGCTGCTACAGCCATGATTAACATGGGGATCTCTCACGTTCCAATAACGAGCGGTAACAAAGTGGTGGGCATGGTTTCGCTGAGGGATGTACTCAAGGCCCTGGTTAACGGCGATTTAAGCGCTAAAATCAAAGATAGAGAATACTACTCGAAGAGTGTTGTTACCCTTCCTGACGACGCTTCTGTGAGCGATGTCGCTAATCTAATAGCCTCTAAGAACATAGGCTCCGTGCTCCTAATGGAGGAAAGCACAAACCTGACCTCAGACTTGAGGGGTATAGTGACGGAGTGGGATCTTGTTAGAACCTATGCGAACTCCGTGAGGGCTTACGTCCTAGTGAAGGTTGATCCCGCCAAGATTAGGAGCGTGCTAGCCGCCCTGTCGGTAACACCTAGGGTCACCTCGATCAGCCCGGTCTACGGACCCTATGACGTCCTCGTCACGGTAGACGTTGAAGCCCAAGAGGTCTTGGGGACCTTCGTGACCCAGAGCATAGGAAACATAAGTGGCGTGAGGGAAACCCTGACCATGATAGAGGCCGAGCAGATCTAATTTATTTCAAATTTTTGTTAATAATATTTGAAAACTTTTGTATTATGATAGAGTTTTTAAGCTCATCTTTGCACAGTCATATGAAGAAGCATGGCAGACTCTAGAACTATAGCCTTTTCTATCACTTTAATCATCCTAATAATAATAGCTGGCATAGGCTTCGCAGAATATTACAGCACCTTACAGCTCTACAACGCCGAGAAAGGACAAATTAGCAACTTACAGTCTTCCCTCTCGACGATTAGTTCAAACTATAACTCACTGAGCAGTAAGTACAGCCAGCTTTACCAGAATTACACGAGCCTCTTGGGGATGTACAATACCCTACTGACCTACCTAAAAGGCAATGTGACAGAACTACAGAAACTAACTCAAGAACTTTCTAGTATGTCTGCCTTGGAGTCGGGCAGTGTTGTAACTCCTGTTATGCTGTTCTACGACGGTGTGGCTATAGAGGCTTATCAAGACGTCTCGCCGTTCTTGGCGCCCGACTTCACTGCAGAAGTAGTCGGAGTGCCCTTCCCTGGGAATTATACCTATTCCACTTTCAACTCCACCTGGCTCAGAGACTTCTTTAGCACGTTCGAGACCGTTTACTTCTACACTACTAGCCTACCCACTGTCAATCGCATCGCCAACAACACTTACGTAGTGACGGCGGTGGCACAGTTCTTCGTAGCCCCTACAAACGACCCATATTACTTGAGAGTCATTAATGCCTCGACTGTGTTCTACGTGAGCGTCGTTAACGGAACCTATAAGATAACTAAACTAGTATGGAAGGGCAACTATTTGCCCCTCTCAGCGGTCGTCGCGGGCTATCCATCAATACACGAATTGGCGGCTAACCAAGTCTTAGAGGAGTTCTTGTGGGAAATCAACGGATTAGCTGCGGAGTTCCCAGGGAACGTTACTGGCAAGTACTTCGCCCCCAACGCAGTCCTTGAGGTCACTGGGCAGCTGCCACCAGGACTTAAGGCCGGTAACTACACAGGGGCTAAAGCCATACAGGGCTTCTTCAACGATTGGGACAACTACTTCATCTTCGCGCTGTCGTACGTGCAGAGTTTAACGCCTAACGGTGTAGCGATCCCGCCCATGGTCGCTGTACAGCTTAACCTACAGAACGACAGCGCAACGGTTATAGCTAACGACACTGTGATAGTCGGCTTCGTAAACCAAGGGCAGCCGGGATTCCCTGCAATTTACGACATGCACGTTAACATCATCACACATTTCATATATAACTCGACTACGGCTAGTTGGGAGGTAAACTACCAGAAAATGAACTTCAGCGTCGTCCCAATGTCCTCTGACACCCTCTACTACCCGTTGAGCCCTCCAACGTTTGTTGTGACCGGAGAGCAGACCGTCACGGTGAACGCCTCCATAGGTGCAGTGCTGCAGGTCGGTAACATAATAGTAATACTGAAGCCTGGGACCTACGCCAAGAACTTAGTTACGAATGAGACTTATGCGGTTTACAACTTCTCGCTAATAACCTTCAGCGACCTCGGCGTGTTCTCGCCGCCCAACACTAGCCTGACTCCGCTTTACACCTTTGCATTCGCAATAAACGGCCAGATATCGCCTGAGTGGGAGCTAGTTAACTCCATGGGCGAACCGCAGCCCGCAATAACGATAGTCCTGGGAGCTCCAGACACGTGGACCTCGTGGACCTGGTTCGGAGGGACTTTCAACGGAACCGCTTATATAGGAGGTAGCTACAAGTTCGCCGACAAATGGATTTACGGAAACGGCTTCATGGTCAACGTGCAGTTCTTCAA
>CAYRZA010000048.1:0-6085 GCA_964428675.1 uncultured Desulfurococcales archaeon
CCTAGTGAGGAGTCCAATAGCTATTAGGCGATAAAATTTCATAAAAAACACTTTCCTTTTTAATATAATTTATCTATTGTTACTGAACGTTCAGCGTTGCAGGTACAGTTACGACCTGACCGTTGGAGAAGGATATCTGGATGGTCACGGTAGCGCCGGGCTGGACGTTGAGTTGGGTTGCTAGGTTGCCGTTTAGAGTCAAGTACACTTGGCCGGTGCTAACGGTGACGCCATTTAAGTTGTTAACAGAAGTAGAAGCAGTGTTATAGTTAGCAACCACAGAATTTATGTTCACTGGTATACCGTTAACGGAGACCGAAGTTATCACAGGGGTCGCGGGTCCTGGGTTGTTTAGGGTAAGGTAGATTGTAACTCCATAACCATTTGGGTTGTACTGGATATACGCGCTTCCAGCGTTAGTGATGGCGTTCTGGCTGCTGAGGGTGCCGAAGAGGCCGAAGGCGAAGCCTACCACGATCAGTGCTATTATCACTGAAGCTATTACTAGTATCAGAGCTGTTACGGCTCCGCTCAGACCCTTCATTGTCGGTCCAATTACTAATTGAATAAACGTCTATATAAATTTTCCCTCACGTCAACCTTTAACTTTCATTCGCTATTTTAACCAGTGCTCTCAACTCTAACGTTTCTCGCCCTATTCACGGTTTCATCGATTTTAGGCAGGAAATTTACGTTGCCTAACTTCGCCGTGAGTGCGGTCTCCCTAACTTTGATCTTCACGATATCCTTTTGGGCAGGTTCGGAGGTTCCCGTTACTTCTACCCTATCGCTCCTAATCCTTTCCCTAACTCTTTCCGCCATAACGGTAGTCATTAGCTACGTTATGGGACTCCCTTTCCTTAAGGGAGAACTGATTAGGGTTGAATTCGGTCACGGAGACCTGAAGTACTTCGTTCCTTTAGTCCTGGGCTTTACGATAGGTTGGTTCCTCAAGATCGAGGTGAACGAACCGATCATTCAGCTCGAGCTCTACGCGTTGGCAATAGTAATTGGTATCGATTCCGGGAAATACATAAAGAAGGAGGTCTTCAAGTCCCTCTCGCTTCTACCCTTCTTATCTACAATAGTTAACTTCCTCGGCGACTTCGTTTCCGCAATCGTTTTCTCCATGCTCTTCTCTTTGCCCTTCAACCTCTCCTTAGCGATAGCTTTGGGCTCCGGCTGGTACTCTTATACTGGCCCAATAGTTGCAGTCCACTTCGGCCCCTACTACGGCGTCTTGGCGTTCCTGACAAATTTCCTTAGGGAGCAGCTCACTTTCATCCTCGTACCCCTCCTCCTGAAGCTTTACCCTTCGCCGGTGGGCGCAATTGCAGTTGGGGGTGCAACTTCGATGGACGTTACATTGCCGTTCTACGTGGAGTCCTTGGGCCCGAAGTACGCCTTACCCTCAGTCGTGAGCGGGGTCTTGATAACTTTCCTAGTCCCAATAGCTGTGCCACTAGCTATTAGTCTGTAAGTTTAATGTTTACAGTGGACGGCAGGGAGTACTTAGCCTCGGGGATAAGGAACGACAAATTGCGGGAGGCGTTCTTAAAGGTCGACAGGAGGGACTTCCTCCCGGAAGACGTTAAGCACCTGGCCTACGAGAACGTTGACGAGCCTCTGCCCATTTGGGACAACGCGACAACCACAGCCCTCTCGCTCGGCCTCCTCATGCTCGACATATTAGACCTCTCTGAGGGACAGAAGGTCCTTGAAATAGGCACGGGCTCAGGTTATTATACAGCTTTGTTAGCAGAAATAGTTCAAGAGGTGGTGAGCATAGAGATATCGAAAATTTTGTACGACATAGCAAAGGGGAAGTTGTCCAAGTATACTAACGTCAAACTAGTCCTCGGGGACGGCTCTCTGGGCTACGAGGAGGGAAAGCCTTACGATAGGGTAATAGTTTGGGCGGCCTCCCCAACCCTGCCCTGCAAGCCCTTCGAACAGCTGAAGGAAGGCGGGATAATGGTAGTCCCAATAGGGGGAGAGAAAAGGCAGAAGCTCTACAAAGTGAGGAAAGTCAACGGCAAACCGACGCTGACCGAACTGGGCGAAGTAATCTTCGTTAAGATGAAAGGGGTTTACGGCTTCTACGACTAGTGCTGTGCCGCCTTTTGGTACATTGGTGCCCCCACTTCCCTTACGACCTCTTCCACCTTCTTGACGGTCCAGCTCAGCATTGGCCCCTTAATGCCGAGCTTATATAAGATCCTGTAGAGGAGGGGTGCCTTAAGCGGTGCCCCAGCGGCTAACGGGTGTCCTCCGCCTCCCAACTTTTCCGCGTATTTCCTAACCTCAATCACGTTGCTCCTGAAAGATATGCTCCTGCCGTTCGCTGAGGCATAAAACTGCGCCCCAGTCCTGGCCATTAAATACTGGCTGGCGTAACTGATGTCCGGCGGCCCCTTCCACCTCACCGCGACAACTCCCTTGACTCCGTTTACCTCTATCACCCTGCTGTAGTCCTTGAGCTTGCTGTAACCCTTCAATTCCCTGTTAACCATTTCCTGCAATATCCTCTCGAACTCCTCGTCCCATAAAATCCCCTTGAAGAACTTCGTCATCACGTACCTCTTCCATTCGAAGTCCCTCCTGTTCTCTATCACCCTTCTGAGCTTCTCCCCCATGGGGTCGTCGTGAAGCCAAATGTCGACGCTGCAGTCGGCGCTAGCTAACCTCTTCGAGAACTCGTCGTCGGGCGCCATTACCTTTTGAACCACTCCAGCCCCGCAAGTGGAGGTGTCGTGAAACACTTGAACTCCGGCTTCACTTAGCTTCTGTTTCCACTCGTCCTTCCAAACGTGGTGGTCGAACCACTGAATTTCCGCCCCTTCGGAGATCAACCTCTTCACCTGTTTCAAAATGTCGTCGAAGGTCGAGGAGTTTATTCCGAGGTCGGCTATCATGATCCTCTTCGCTTCCCTAAGCTGGAACCCCTTCAGCAGTTTGGGCAAAGCCGTGGGCTCTGTTAAGAGGAAGGAAGTGGGTAACTCCCCCACCGCCCTCGCGTAAATAGCCGCGCTTGCAGTCCCGTCGAAGTCGTTGTGCACTATGGCTACCCATTTCATATTACTAACTCTACCCCATCGCTCGTGGTTATTTTGCCCTTATAAAGGAAGTCTATTTGCCTTAAGGTGGAATAGAAGTCGAACTCGGTTAAGGCCGAAATCCCGTCTTCAGGAACGATCACGTTGTACCACCTTAAAGCAGCTGAACCTGCAGTGTGCAGGACGCAGATGTTAGCGACAGTCCCCACGATGACCAAGTTCTTTATCCCCTTGACCCTCAGCACGTAGTCCAAAGGGGTCTCGAAGAACGCATCGTATCTGTACTTCCTAATAATTACGTCGTCCTCTTCGGGCTCCAACTCCTCGACTATTTCGGCCCCCCAAGTGTTCGCTATAGCGTGGGGCCCCCAGATCTTGAACTCCGGGTCGTCCTTCATGTGCCAGTCCTGAGTGTAAATTACGAGGGCGTTCTTGTCCCTGAACTTCTCTATGAGCTTCTTAATGGGCTCTATTGTCTTCTCGGCGCTGGGCACGTAAAGGGCCCCCTTCTTGTCGACGAAGTCGTTCTGCATGTCAACGATAAGTAAAGCGGTCTCTGAGGCCTTCAGCTGTACTTCCTTCGCCTTGTTTATTTGGGGTACCTCGACTCTCACGGGTATTACTTGAACTCCTCAGCTTTTACTTTTTCTTTAATATTCTTCAAGACAGGAACTCCTCCTTTTTGGCCTCCGCTTCCTTTATCTTGTCCATTACCTTCTTCGGCAATGCGTAGTCCTCCCTCCTTTCCTCTAGCCTCCTCACTAAAACCACTCCTTTTCCGGGCTTGATGTCTATCTCCCAGACGTGCCTGTCGTGGTTCGTCTGTCTCATTTTCTCTATCAATATGAACCTCTTGAGCTCCCCCTCCCTCACGGCCCTCCTGAACCTTATTATCCCGTCAGCCACGTGTTCCACTCCGAAACCGAAAGCCTGGCTTGTCGTTATGGCGTACTGGGAAGTAACGTAGATCGTGAAGTTCCACTTGTTCAGCACCCTCTTCAAGTAATAGCTTATCTTCCTTGACATGGCGGGCTTGTCTAAGAACAACGCCGAAACGCTGTCTATTACGAGCCTCGCCCTCCCCTTACCGAGTTTCTGTTTGGCCTGAATTACCTTCTGTACGAGCTCCTCTGGGGTCAATTCCACTAGGGACCACTCGTCCTCCTTCTCCCTCATCAGGGCGTCTATAATTATCAGCTTCTTCTCCATGTACTCCTCGAAGTCCCAGTTGAACTGCTTGGCCTGCCTTATTATGGACTCCCTGCTCTCCTCGGTGGTCACGTAAATGCATGGATCCCCTTCCTTAAGCCCCTGTGCGATGAAGTGCAGGGAAAATATCGTCTTCCCGGTCCCCGGCTCGCCGGTCAGGGCCACGAAGAACCCCTCTGGTATTCCGCCCTCTATTAGGGCGTCGAACTGAGGTATTCCGGTTGAGAGCCTCTTCATAAATAAACACTTTCGACTTGGTTCCTAATAAGGCCAAAAATAATAGCCATCAACTACCTTTTACCATGGCTGATCAGTGAGGAGCAGCGGATCTCCTGAGGTGTGATGAATGTATTGGGTTAGGAGAGGGATAATAGGGGGCTCTTCGATGCCCTACTACGTTGACGAGCTCGAGGAGTGGAGGGCCCAGGGAGTTAAGAGGGTCCTAATCCTAGCTGAGGACTGGGAAATAGAGGAAGCCTGGGGGTCTGCGGACTACTACTTCTCCCTCCTGAAGGAGAAAGGCTTCGAGTTCCTCCACTCCCCTGTCCCCGACGGCCATCCGCCTAAGGAGGATCAGTTCGAGGAAATACTCAGTTGGCTCGAGAAGGGCAAAGGGAACTTGGTCCACTGCGTGGGAGGAATAGGAAGGACTGGGACGGTTATAGCTGGCTATTTAATGAGAAAGGAGGGCCTGACAGCTCAGCAGGCCGTTGAGGAAGTGAGGAAGTTCAGGCCTGGGGCCGTGCAGACGCTCGAACAGTTCAAGTTCCTCCTGAGGCTTGAGGGGCTTTGGTAGAGGGTCACACCCTTGACTTCCTGAAGCTCATTCAGTTGCTGGTAGCTAGGAACGTTAAGCTAGTTCATTTGGGCCTCGAGAAGGTGAGGAGCCTCTGCGCCCTCGACGTCGCGTACAAAGGCGACATAGGGGTCGCGGTGGCCGTAAGGGAGGAAGGAGGGAACTTCGAGTACAGGGTCTTTAAGGGGAAGGTCGAGTTCCCTTACATTCCGGGGTTCCTCTTCATGAGGGAGGCCCCCCTGATGATCAAGGCCTTGGAGGGGCTTCAATGCGATTTGATCCTAGTCGACGGTCACGGCATAGCCCACCCGAGGAAGAGCGGCATAGCGACTGTTATAGGAGTGCTCCTTGACAAGCCCACTATCGGGGTGGCGAAGTCTAAGCTCGCAGGTGAGGTGATAAGTGATGAAGGGATCGACTATATCGTGATAGACGGCGAGAAGAGGGGGGTTAAGCTGGGCAAATATTACTATTCGCCTGGGCACTTAACCGACCTTCAAGACTGCGTGGAGCTCGGGAAGAGGGGCTATCCAGCGGTGTTGAGGCTCGCAGATAAGATAAGCAAGGAGGAGAAAAAACGGGTTTAGAGCGGTATGTTTCCGTGCTTCTTCGGGTACCTGAACTCCCTCTTGTTCTTCAGCATTTCTAAGGCCCTGGCTATTACCCTCCTCGTGTCCTTGGGCTCTATCACGTCGTCGATTATTCCCTTTTCGGCCGCCCAATACGGGTTGGCGAAGAGCTTTCTGTACTCAGCTATCTTCTCCTTTATGAACTCCTCCGGGTTCTGGGAGGCCTGGATCTCCCTCCTGTACAGGATCCTCACAGCACCCTCTGGGCCGGTCACCGCTATTTCCGCAGTGGGCCACGCGTAGACTAAATCAGCACCAAGGCTGTGGATGTCCATAGCTATGTGAGCACCTCCGTAAGCCTTCCTGATTATGACGTTTATCTTGGGCACGGTGGCCTCAGCGAAGGCGTAGAGCATCTTGGCGCCATGCCTGATTATTCCCTTGTACTCCTGCTC
>CAYRZA010000049.1:0-6034 GCA_964428675.1 uncultured Desulfurococcales archaeon
GTCAGTATAGTTACAATAGCTACTGCAACGAGCTCTTGTGAGTTGGATCGAATTAGGTCCTTTACTGAGCCTAGCATTGTGTAGGAATTTATCACTGTACCCAAGAAGCTCGACGAAATCGTAAGCAGATACGCTAGGTTCCTCCTTACAACCCTTGTCGATAACAAAATCCCCAAGGATGACGCTATGTTATTCGCACCCACTAAGTAAGACGCTATTAGGCCTAATGCCACTATCGCAATGTCTAAGAAGGAAAACGTCATTTGACCCTGTTGCCGTATTTCATCCGTATAAACTCTATTATCGCGGTTCGCAAGAACTCACTCCTGTTAGAGAAGCCGAATTTTTTCGCAATTTCATCGAGCCAGTTTATTTCTGCTTCATCTAGTTTTAGTGTGATTGTCTTACTTCTGCTCGGTATTTCGAGCTCAAATTCTGTATCAGATATGAACTTTATACCTGATTTTAAAGCCATAGGCCTCGGTAATACTGTAGCTATTGAAAGATTAAAAAGGATACGACCACCTTTTGTTTTGTTCAGTTATAAAGTCTCTTAGGCCTTCACCGAAGAGGTAAGGGAACAACTACGTTTTTGGTTTGGCGGATAAATATATGAAGATAGAAGTGGAGTGGATTAGTCTAGACTCAGCCCCTTTACCCGAAAAGGTCAAGGAAGTCCTGAGCAGGAGGGGAATAAAAGCCCTAAACCCAGCCCAGAGTGAAGCCCTTAAGGAGGGCCTGCTAGAGGGCAACAACTTACTGATTACCTCGCCTACTGCCTCTGGTAAGACGTTAATAGCTGAGATAGGAATGGTGAACTATCTTCTCAGTCGCGGGGGAAAGGCTATATACGTAACGCCATTACGTGCTCTGACCAGCGAGAAAGCCAACGAGTTCAGGGCCTGGGAGAGCATCGGGCTCAAGGTCGGTCTGACGAGCGGCGATTACGATACCGACGACGCTTACTTAGAGAACTACGACATAATAGTTACGACTTACGAGAAGCTGGACTCGTTATGGCGCCATAGGGCCAGGTGGCTGAACGACGTGACGTACTTCGTTTTGGACGAACTGCATTACATGAATGACGGTGATAGAGGCCCAGTGATAGAGACCGTCGCTATAAGGGCTAAAAGGAAGGGTGTGGTTCTCGCCCTTTCTGCGACAGTAGGAAACGCCGGTGAAATAGCGAAGTGGCTGAACGCGAAGCTCGTCAGCGTTAACTGGAGACCCGTCCCCCTGAAAGAGGGAGTAATGTATAAGCAGGGCAGGGATATCATAATTGAATATAAGAGCGGCGAAAGGAAGAAGTTGCACGGAGACGATCCTGTAATATCTTACACGATAGACGTTGTATATAAGGGCGGTCAGGTCTTGGTTTTCAGGTCTAGTAGGAAAAACGCCGAGACTACTGCGAGGAAAATCGCAGAACGGATGGCTTTCGCTAAATTAGATAAATCTCAGCTAGAAACATTCGCTAAAATGATTCAGGACGCAGAGAGCGGGGGAGCAGCGGAGAAGGAGACCCTAGCCTTCTTGGTAAGACACGGCATAGCATATCATCACGCCGGTTTATCCAGGGAGCTCAGGGAAATAATAGAGGAAGCGTTTAGAAGCAGGGCTTTGAAGGTGATCGTCGCTACGCCGACCCTAGCAGCTGGAGTAAACCTTCCGGCGAGAACCGTGATAATAGCCGACATTACTAGGTTTAACAGGAAAGTCATAGGCTATAGAGAGGAAATCAGCGTTACTGAGTATAAACAAATGTCGGGACGTGCCGGAAGGCCGGGATATGACAACGAAGGGGAGGCGCTAGTCTATGTGAGGGATCCCGACGAGCTCGATTATGTTAAGTCCAGGTTCTGGAAGTCTGATATTGAACCTATAACGTCCAAGCTGGGTTCCGAGTCCGCGTTCTATTCCTTCATCCTGAGCGTGCTTGGTAGCGAGGGTTCCATGACTAAGAAAGAACTACTTGATTTCGCGAAAGAATCTCTCCTTCCTGACGTTTTGGTCAAGAAGTACTTAAACGAAGGGCTGGAATGGCTTAGCGATAAAGGCTTCGTCGAAATCGTAGATGAGAAGGTTAGGTTAACTAAGCTGGGAGCTAGAGTGGCAGACCTCTACATAAACCCGATCACAGCTGATGTCTTACGGAACGCAATAGAGAACGTAAGGGAGGACTGCGACATCGCTTACTTTCACGCTATGGCCTACACTCCTGACGGTCCAACTGTTCAGGTCAGCAGGAGTGAAGGAGATGAATTACTTGACGAACTAGAGTGTGACCTTTACTTAGCTGAACCGTTCGACGAGCTGGAATACGAAAATTACCTGAGTGCACTGAAGGTGGCTTTCATTATGCATGACTGGATAAATGAAAAGGACGAGGACTACATACTTAACAAGTATGGCATAGGCTCTGGTGATCTCAGGACTATTGTAGATACTATGGACTGGTTAACTTATAGCACGTATCATCTCGCGAAAGTGCTCGAAATGGAGGAGAGAGCCGAGTATTTGGAGAAGTTGCACCTAAGGACTAAGGACGGCATAAAGGAGGAGCTGATCGAATTAGTGAGGGTTCCAGGAATAGGTAGGAAAAGGGCTAGACTGCTTTACGATGCGGGCATTAAGAAGCCAGAAGACATAGTACTGAACCCACAGAAAGTTAAGGCACTTCTAGGACCAACGCTGGGCGAGAAAATAGTAAAAAACGCGGCGAACTTGCTTTCATGACTTACAAGAAGATATAAAATTCTTGAATACCTCTATTCCTTTTTCAGTATGTTTAACCTCAGGGTGGAACTGCACGCCAAATATAGTGTTGTCCTTATTTACCATGGCCTGAACTTTCGTGTTCTCGCTTTCCGCTAGAACTCTGAACCCAGGCGGCGGGTATAGGACCTCGTCGTTATGCGATTCCCATGCCTTAATTGAGGGTGAGAGACCACGCAATATGGTGTCCTCGTCCAGAACTCTTACGTTAACTAGGCCGTATTCGGGGTTCTTAGCTCTCGCCACTTCGCCACCCAATGCTTTCGCTATTAATTGATGTCCAAGGCAAATGCCCAGCTTCGGGACCTGAAGTTCCTTCACGTAAAGAGGCGCTTTTCCGAGTTTTTCGTATTGATCTACGACAGAGAACGGCCCTCCGCCGAAGACGACGCAATCGTAAGCGTGAAGCTTTTCCACGTCGGTGTCAGGGTTAACGCTTACCGCTTCATGACCCAAGTACTTTAGGTCTTTAACTATCAGGTGGTTGTACTGCCCCCCGAAGACCACTACAGCTATTCTCAAGTCGGTACTCATTTACCAAGAATGTTTTTATTTCTTTGAATATGGACTGTGATGCCGCTACTGTCGCATTCGTGACTAGGGATAAGAAAGTCCTGCTCATAAAGAGGGTGGCCAACCCTAACGACCCCTGGAGCGGTCAAATAGCGTTGCCAGGCGGGAGAAGAGAGGCTGGAGAGACCTGTGAACAAACGGCTAAAAGGGAGGCACTAGAGGAAGTCGGAAAGGTTCCAGACAATCTAATGTTTATAGGAGTTTTCTCTCCCCGTAATAAGCCTATCAGAGTTAATGTTTACTTGTCGTGTAGTGACGAGTTCGAACCTAGAATAGATCCAAATGAAGTAGAAGAAGCTTTCTGGTTCGAGCTAGATAAAATAAAAGACAATGAAGACTCGGTGAATTTCAAGAATTACGTAATTTGGGGCATGACTTTAAGGGTATTGAAGGAGATAAAAGCTAAACGTCTTTTCGAAATTTGTCAGAATGGCAACGACTCTTCATAGATCAGTGCCGTCTCCACTCATCACTTGAGCATTAAGGTCTCATACTCCTTAACATAGTTAACGCTCTTCTTCACGTCGGCGAAGAGGTTAGCCACGTACTTCACGTCTTCGGCCGTCACGGTCTGCCTACCGTTGCGCTTGGCCGCGACGTATGCGGGTTCAAGGAGCTGAACAGCGTACCTAAGGCTGTTCTCCGCCCCCAACTTGGTCAGTTCTTTCAATGCCCCTTCGTCTAGCGGGATATCGAGCTCTTCAGCTCTTATCTTGATTATTTCCATGATTTCGCTTTCTGTGTAGGGCTTAGTCGGAATTATTAGTAGCCTATCCAGTAGGTCTAGCGGTATTCCATGGGGAGATTCGACGTCTGTGCCGCGGATCTTAGTAATTCCTCTGTTAGTCGCCAGTATTAATATTGGCGATAGGTCGCTTTCGAGGGCCTTAGTTAGGAAGGAGAACGCCTCTATATCGAGCATGTGAGCGTCGTCTATGAACAGAACTCCTGGAATTAGCTCCGCAATTCCTTGGTTTATTTTGTCCTTAACCCATTCGTCCACCTCTTTCCTCACGTCAGCGCTGATCTCCCTCTCCATGAAGAGGCCGAAAAGTGCGGTGAACGAAAGCCTCTGTGCCGCGAAGTTCATATCGAGGTCGTGTAGTGTCAGCGTGAAAGTGATCTCCTTTTGCTTCTTCACTGGACCGCTGGGGACCTCAACTAACCTTTCGACCTCGATGTCGTAGGACTTGGCCCCTTCAAACCCCTTAGCCTTGCCTTCCTTTACAACCCTTCCGGTCTCCGCGTCTATCCATATCACGTCACCTTTCTTCACGCCCAGCTGGTATAGCTGAATCGCTATTTCCTCTCCCACGCTCAAGGTCCTCTCGTCGTCCTTTGTGTACAGCGTTAACTGAACCTCTCTAGGCATGACGGCGTAGGGGTTTATCCTGCTCCTACCGACCTTAACCTTCATGTCCTTGACCACTCCTTCGTATACTGGCCTCACCTGCTTGATCTTCACTCCTATAGACTTCCTTATGGCTTGCATCAAGATTTCCGTCTTCTTAAGCTCCGTTGAGTAGATCTCACTGCCGTTAAGCACAGTAAACGGCGTGTCTCTGCCAAGTTCCTTAGCTATGGCGTACGCGAGGGCAGTCTTTCCCGTCCCTGGGGGACCGACTAGCAGTACGCCCTTTCCAGCCATTTTGCCCTGTCTGACTAACTGAACGACTATCCCTGCCGCTTCCCTCGCCTCTAGCTGGCCCACCAGACCTCCGGCCTTAAACTTCGGCTTTCCATGCTCGTCCAGGCCCAGCCCAGTTATGTGGGAGTGAATGGATGCCTTCTCTCTCTGGCTCTCGAGTGAAGTAGGAACTTCCTTAATAGAGGACATTCGAGTCCGAAGAAGTTTAATAACTACGTCTCTTTTTAAAGTCTACGCGGTGCTGAAGACTTTTGGGGCTGAGAAAGTGATGACGCGGCGGCTGTCTGAGGTGACGAGCGTTTGAAACCGATTCACCTAGCTGTTGGAAGGCTGAACATTGACGTAATAGTGAAGGCCGACAGGGTACCTGAACCCGATCATTCCCTATACACCGATCTCCTAGAAATACTTCCAGGTGGTGCAGCAACTAACTACGCTGTTGCGGTCAACAGGTTGGGCCATCAGGTCAAGTTGCTCGCCAAGGTCTCCAAGTCCCCTCTAGTAAAAGTCCTAATGGGCCAGTTGGCGGAGGAAGGGGTGGGGTTAGATTACGTACAAGAAGTGGACGGGTCACCTAGTGTCGCATTGATTTTCTTAAGGGAAGACGGGAAGGTGTCTATGATAAGGAAATTAGGCGTCTCGGCTACGTTAAGTAGCGATGACGTGAAGCCTCTTTTTGGGCTCTTTGACGTCATTCATTTCGCCTCAGTGAGTCCCGAAGTAGTGGTAAGGGACCCGAGTGCTAAACTGGTCACCTATGATCCAGGTCCTACAGCATTTAACTTGACGTCAATACCAGACGTTGACGTAATCTACTTAAACGAAAAGGAGTACGAAATGGTCAAGGACAAGCTTACGCAGGTCAGATACGTCGTGATCAAGAAAGGCAGTAGGGGGGCGGAGGTCATGGGCGAGAAGGAGAAGTGCGTTGGAAAGGCGTTGAACGTGAGACCACTCGATACCACTGGAGCCGGAGACGTCTTCGACGCGACCTTTAATTTCGCATTAATGGAAGGGATGAGCTTGGAAGACGCA
>CAYRZA010000050.1:0-6002 GCA_964428675.1 uncultured Desulfurococcales archaeon
AGCCTGGCCTTCTCGGCTTCCATGAACTTCGCCAGGGCGTAGCCTAAAGCTCTGGTGTAATCGCCCTTCGCGTACTTTATGACGTCCTGAGCCAGTAACGGAACCCAGGTCAAAACGTGCTCCACCACGAATTTATTAGCTAAGTCCTCCTGCTTGGCCTTGTAGAGGAACGCCACGAACTCGAACTCCGTAGCGACGTGATCCGGTAGCTCTTTCCTAGCCTGGAGTCCAAACGCGTTATAAAGCTCTAAGACTTCCCTCACGCTCTCACCGTAAATCGTCTTTTCCCTATACCAGGACTCATACGGTGGGCAAAGGAGCTTGGGGAAGTCGTTTATGAAGCACGAAGTGTATTCGGTGGCCAGCTTCTCGTAATTCCCGTTTTTCACCATTAGGATTACCTTCTCCGCGTCGTCATAGTATGGCCTGCCCTTAATTTCGCCTAAAAGGGCTTCAGCCTTCTGATTGAACCTAGGCCCCAACAATAAATAAGAGAACAACCTGTAGTCAGCCCACATTAGGCCCACCCCTAGGTTTAAAACTCGCGAATCCGAACCTCTTCTGGAAAGCGTACTCCGCCCTATGAGTTGGGCACCTCTCGAGCCATTCGTCGTCGCATTCTAATCCCTTCTCCATCATTATTTTCTTCACGCGTTCGAGGCTCTTCTTCGACCCTATTGGGGCCCCGCAAACTCTGCACCTGACCAAATAGTCTTCCATTAACGACTTAGGCTCGCTGAGCTTCTTCGCCCTTCTAACGGTAATCACTTTTGGTCCGCCACAGCCTTCAGCACCTTCAGGGCATACGTTGACGCAAATGTTGCAGCCCATGCAGAGCTCCGGGTTGAAGGTTATCCTTTCCGAGTCCTTGTCCCTCTCTAGCTTAATCGCCGAAGTGGGACACCACCTGACACAGCTCTCGCAAATAGTACACCTCTCCCTGTCTATAACGACTTCGTAAGATACGTCTGGGATATCTTTATAGTTTTCAACGATTAGCTTCCTAGCCTCTTCTTTCGTTGTCAGGAACCTGAAGTCGAGCTTGAGCTCTTTAGCTTCCTTCGCCTCTACCTTCTCGTCTGGTAGAATCAACGAGATCCCGCCGATAGTGTCGTTAAGGTCCTTGACGATTTCCTTGAGCTGATTGAGGTTCTTAGTGAGCTCGCAGCCCGGGCACTTCAAGGTCACCCTTCCCTTGCTCCTAAGTAGGACTAGGTCGACGCTTGAGAGCATGCCGATACAAGGCAATTTCAGCGACTCGCCCTTGTCCTTATAGCAAGAGATCACCTTGTCGCCCTCCAGTTTGGCCAAATCGAAAATCGAGTGTTGCGACACTGAGGGGAACTCAATTGCGCTCATTGGGCAAGCGCTCACGCATAGGCCGCACGAGGTGCACTTCTCATAGTCTATTATTACGCCGCTCTTCTTGTCGACCTTTATCGCGTTATAAGGACAGGAGTCCTGGCACAGCGTGCACGCCCTGTAAAGGCCCCTGCACATGTCACTTATGTAAACCGGCTTATCGACCCTGTCCTTGGCCTTAGGTATGTTACCTGTGAGAAGCCCCCTCCTGGTGACCTCGAGGGAAACCTCGACCTCTGGGGCGAAGTCGGCGGCCCAGGCCCTCTCGAGCATTACTTCGTTCATCTTGACGTAATTCTCTCCCCATGATCTGTCTACTACCCTGACGAGCAGTGGGTTTATTCCGGCCCTCAAAACCGCCTCCTTATATAGCTTCAGGTGGGTCTCGTCGTATACGCCTACTATAACTATTGCCCTGGCGTTGAGTTCCTTGAGCTTTTCCGCGATCTCCTTCGGGTCGCATGAGTTAAAGCCTAAGGGGTCTTTATTGTGCTCACAGGAGTGGCGAAAGACGGATACCTTATTCTTAAGAAGGGGGGTCAAAAAGAAATCCGACATCTCATTTCACTTGAAAATCCAGCGTTTAGGCTTTTCTTCCTCCTCCAACGGGAGCAGTAGGACTCCCAGGGTGTAGACGCCCAGGAAGAACAGTATGGAGCCCGCGAACCAGACGAGGTCGTAGTAGCTCGGTTTAAATGGCAAGTAACTCCACAGCGGGCCGTTGTTGAAGACGCTCCTCAACTCGTAGACCCAGTTGCTGTTGCCGGGACTTACAGGGGATATCGTGTAGTACCAAGTAATGGACTGCGGTATTATGTCTACTATGGTGATTATGGCGAACATGCCGAGGAGTGCGAATATCGAGGACGCGAACACAAGCCCCTTACTACCAGTCTTGTAAGCGACGCTGTAGAGGACTATTGGCAATACTATTCCTAACAGCACTACTCCTCCCCAGAAGACGTCACTCCAGCTCCCATATAATAAGACGTTCGCCCAAGGTGCTGTCTGCTGGTTAGTTGAGGTTATCCATATCCACCAGAGCATCATGAAGCCTACTGCTATAGTTGAGAGCAGTCCATCCCTAGCCAAGGTCTTATACATCTCATTACTGTTTTCATGGTCTACGGTCCTCTCCGCTGAACCCGTAGTTTCCTTCTTCAGCCATGAGTATAGAGGGCTCATGAAAGATAGCATCGCTATGCCGGCGTAGAAGGACAGTATCACGAACAATATCGACATGAACGGGCCGAACTCGTCGACCCAAGTGGACAGGTAGCCGAAGACAGCGCCTAAGTTCGCGTCGAGTATGACCTCAGCAATCACTGCATAACCCGCAATTATGATCCCTATCTTCGCTAGCCAAGACGCCAGGAAGGGCTTCCTCCCCTCGGCTTCCGCCTTCTCTCCGATCATGGCGAGAATTAATGCTATTATTCCTATCCCCACTAGGGCGTAGAGGACACCGTTCCAGGCTATCCTAGAGGTGTCCCTGAAACTCAGGTAGATGTAGAGGGCCTCCATGGGCTTGTAAGCCGAGGCGAACACCATTATCCAACCCGGAATGAGCACTGCTAAGGCTATCCACTCGTTCCTGAGCTTGACCCTCTCGAAGGGGTTCCTCTCCTTATGGTTTTTGTTGAATATTTCGTAAAGGCTGTTATAGGTGCTGACTCCTGTCCCTATAACTCCTAAGAACATGTAGCCTATTACTAGCAACCCCCACGGTATCGGCTCGTCGTTTGGTTCGGTGAACGTAACGAGGCCGTTAGCCCACGCTAGAGGGTTGAAGCTCATTCCGTAGAGCAGTATACCTCCGCCGATAAGGATGAATACTATAGTCCAGGCGATCAGAGCGAGTTTACCCATCTTCATTGATTGTCACCCCCTGGAACGTACCTCTGTAGCTGCCTGTTGAAAACGTAAAATACCTTAGGTTGTACGTTGAGTTCTGGGTTCAGGACTACCGCTTGTCCAGTATTCACTAATATACTCACTTCGCTATTTGGATCGTCAAGGCATCCGAAGACCCTAGCTCCTCCTGGACAAGTCCTCACGCAGGCCGGGGTATTAGTGCCATCAGGTGCAGTGCCGTAACAGAACGTGCACTTGTCGACGTGCGGTACAGCGTGGATTAAGTTCTCGCCATAGTGCTCCTTCGCCTTCTGTATGTCTTCGTAGGTGTAGAAGTACCTAGCGCCGTACGGACAGGCCTCGACACAATATAAGCAGCCCATGCACTTGTACTCGTCGACCACTACTATCCCTCCGTCGACTATCTGGGTTGCTCCAGTAGGACATACGTAGTAGCACGGCGGGTTCTCGCATTGCATGCACAATCTCGGCACGAAAACCCTCTGAACGTTGGGGTACTCGCCTATTTCTAAGTCCTCTACGTGGGTCCTCCACAGCTGTTGCCAGAACGGCGTCTGGTTCTCTATCGCACAGGCCGCCATACAGGCCATACAGCCTAAGCATTGATCCACCCTAACTACGAAGCCCCAGTGTTGACAGGGCTGAGTGTTTCCAAACTTTTCATACGGATTTACGATTTGGTTTTTAGAGAGGATGTCCGACACGAGACCTCACCCCGAGGTGGAGGAACTGTTCGTGGGAGGAGAAGAGGAGGAAGAAACGTAAGTCGCGTTACTTAAGTTAAACCTCTGGTTCCACTCTTGTTGAGTTATCTCCGTATTGGGCGCCACTTGCATGTTAGCTGGTATCGTGTCAGGCGTCTGTACTGGGGCCAGCTGGGTGGCCTCTTGGATCTCCTCAGGCGTTGCCTTCCTCACCTTCACTGTGAACTGCTCGGATTGCCTGAAGCCTCCCAGCGGGTCGTAGCTCATGGGCCAGAAGGTGCTGACTGGCTTGTTGCCGTAGTTCTGCACGGCCATCGTTGCGTAACTCAAGGCCGGGTTCCTCTGGCCGAAGGGTTCAGGCACTCCAATCGTGTCTGGCCTTATCCACTTCGTAAGGTGTGCCCTCATGACTAGCTTAGGAATAGTGCCGTCGGGATTCGGTAACTTCCACCTCTCTATGACTATCCAGTCCCCTTCGTTAATGCCCAACTGATTGGCCGCGTCTTCGTTTATCCATGCCATCTGGTAGATATTGGTGTGGTAACTGTTGGAGGCTATTGCCATGAGGAGTGGGTTGTTTGTGCTCGAGGTGTAAGCGAACATCGGAATCTTGTATTCAATGTAGAAGAACTCGGGCGGAGTGGGCTTGAATGTGGGATCGTTGTACGGGGGCTCGGCGGGATAGTAGACTCCTGGCTCCCTGGCGTAGCCGTAGTTCCAGTCCGGCGGCACGTAAGCTATTAGCGGGTCCCATATCGGGTCATAGCCGTAGTTCTTAATTACGTAGTAGTAGAGCAACGTGGAATAGAGCTCTATTCTACCAGTGGGCGTGGCGACGGGCAAGTCCCACGGCATCCTCTCGTGGTTACTGAAGTACTCATCAAGAGTCTTCAATATTAGGACGCCATTATTCCTGAATATCTCGTAAAGCTTTTCTTTTGGCACACCTGTCTTCTCACTCAAGCACGTAACTGTCGCCTCCCTCCAGGCCTTCGCGGTGAAGCTACCCCAAGGCGGGTAGCCGTCATTCTGTATCAGGTACTGCTGGTACTTCGGCATTTCCTGCTTTATGATGCTCTTGAATACCTCCTTGTCCGCGCATGACACTGAGCTCACCATCGCGTCGAGGTAAGCGTCTCCCGCTTGTTGGCTCAGCATATATGCAAAGATCACGAATAGATCAAGGCCGTTCGCTGTATTAGGGAATAAGAGAGGCACCGCTTGCCACCTACCCCTCAACGCGTGATCGGGAGCAGGGCCGTCGTCGAAGAAGTACTCATCTCTCTCCAAGTATGTAGTGTCGGGCAGTATTACATCAGCGTAAAGTGAGGCCTCCGTGGGCTGTATATCTATCATTACGTAAAATACGTTGCTCAGTACTTGCTTGTACTGATCCCACTGGAAGTTCATGGGCGACCCTCCGTAACTTAAGGCGACCTTAGGCTTGTATGGCTGTCCGTTCCACGTCACCTGGCCATTGATAGCCTCATAAACCCCGTTATCCACGAACAACGTGAAGGCCCCAGCGGGCTTCTTGCCCTGACTTACTAGATTTTGGTTATAAACATAAGCTATACTCGGGTAGCCGGTAGTCCAGAAGTTAGGGTTATTATAAGCGAAGATTATTGGGTACGCAGCGAACATAAGTCCTGGCAGGTCCATAACGGGAACCTTGCTTAGGATTTCGGGCCTCTGTATCAGTATTCCAGGCTTGGATTCCCCAGACTGTATTGCCTCGTTATATGCCTCGAGGAGCTCTTTCATCCCTTCCCTGTAGGATCCAGAATAAATCCAGCCGCCTCTCACATCTATATTTCCGGTTAAGGCCATAATGATGGCGTAAGCCTTTCTGAACTGAGTAGCGAAGTCTCCCCAGAAGCCCTTAAGTCCAGTAACTATAGTCATCGGCTTCATCGTAGCTATCCTGTACGCGACTTCCCTCACCATGTCGAGTGGAATGTCGCAAACTTTAGCCGCGTACTCTAGAGTGAAGTCCTTCACCCTTTCCTTCAGGAATTCGAAGACAGTCTTAACTTGCTTCCCGTTGAACGTTAATCCCTG
>CAYRZA010000051.1:0-5924 GCA_964428675.1 uncultured Desulfurococcales archaeon
AGTTACGAAGACGAAAGGTCATAAACAATAATAATCCCTAAACGCTGAGTGAAGGCAATGAGCGTTAGGACTTTCCTCGAAGAGGCGAAGTTAGTCGCTAATCCGATGGACAGGGTCTTCGACCTCCTGAGCAAGATGAGGGAAACTAACGTCTGGGTAGTGCCGGTAGTCCAGTCCAAGAGGCTCGTGGGAGTCTTCGATTACAAGTCCCTGCTCAAAAGGAAGATCACGTCGGATACGAAAGTCCTCACCGTTATGTCCCCCACTCCTAAGCTCACTGAGGACGCCACGGAGGCCCAGGTAATAGCTACTTTCTACAACACCAGGGCAAGGGCTATTCCAGTTACTAACTCGAAGGGAGAGCTCGTGGGAATAGTGACGAGGGAGAGCGTGCTCTCTCACTACTTAAACTCAGGCGAGATCCCCAGCAGGCCAGTTAGGGAGTTCATGAGCTCCCCCGCGATCTACGTAAACTCTAACGACTCGGTGGCCAGGGCCAGGTATTTGATGAACAGCTATAACGTGTCGAGGCTGGCAGTAGTCGAGAAGGACGAAGTCGTTGGGATTATAACGATGAGGGACGTGGTGCTCAGGGTCTTCGCTTCGTATAAGGGCAAGAAGAGGGCCTCAATACTCACCGAAGAGGAGAAGCTCATGGCTGCCCCTGTGAGGGACGTAATGAGTTCACCAGCTATAACCGTTCAGGGAAGCGAAACTTTAGAAAAGGCGGTGAAGACCATGCTCGGCAGGAAGATCTCAGGAATGCCCGTACTAGAGGGCTCAAGGCTGGCCGGAATGATAAGCGGCATTGACGTAATAGTCAAGGCAATAGCGAAGAAGTTCGAGTTGTCCACTCCAATATCAGCTAAGCTCTCGGGCAAGATGACGGAGGACCAGAAGGCTATGATAGACGCGCTATTGGACAGGTACTTGTCTAAGTTCCAGAGGATAGTCGAAGTAATAGATTCGAAGGTCTCCATAAAGGAGGAAGCCAGGAGCGAGGGGAACCCGGTTTATAAGGTCAACATAAGGCTTGTTACTAAAATAGGGGACTTCGTTGCGACGGAGAGCGACTACGACCCAGTGGCGGCCATAAGGAAGGCGGCTGAGGACGTGGAGGAGAGGTTGCTCAGGAAGCTTAAGAAGGTTGAAGAGCTAAAGAAGGTCGAGGGAGAAGTGGCTAAGAGGGCCGAATGATGAGGGGCACGAGCTCTCGAGCCGTGAAGAGTGCTCTCAAGGGCTGACTACTCCCCAAATGCCTTTTTGATGAGCCTCAAGTGTTCCCTCGCTACGTTTTCCCAAGAGGAGTGGAGCTCCAGGAACTTCATTAACCTCTCGTCGTTCATCACGTCGCAAAGCTCGCTCTCGCTCATTCCCAAGAACTCGTCAGAGGCCCTTGCCAAGCCCTCAACGTCGAACTCCCTTACCAGCTTAACTCCGGGCAGGCCTCCGTAAACGCTTTCGATCGGCGGAATGGAGTAAGCCACTACCGGCGTGCCCAAAGCAAGGGACTCCAACATAGTTAGTGAGAATCCATCTACGTGGCTGGGGTAAATTAAGAGCCTCGCCTTAGAGGCCTTTTCCAGCAAAGTCCTCCTGTCGACAAATCCCAAGTACTCTACTTCAAGGTTCAAGGACTTCACTTTCTTCCAGAACTTCTTCTCGTAATATTTGTCAAAGAATTTTCCAGTTACCACGAGTTTCGTCCTCCTTTTGAGCTTCGACATAACTTCGAGCAACTCGAGTACTCCCTTGTCTTGGTTTAGCCTCGCCCAAAACATCACGTAATCCTCCTTACCCCTGCACCTGTAATTCAGCAGTTCCCTCTCGAAGGCGTTACCTGGGAACAACGCTTCCCCGTTAAGCCCTGACCACTTGAGGACCCCCTTGGACACCGAACCGATTAACTTGGGTGGGTTTAACCTCATTAGCCCCTTGGCTTTCTTCGCGATTAACTCGTTATACAGGAACCTAGTGTGAAAGCCTTTACCTGTGTGTAAGTTCACCTTATAGAACTTCATGAGTCTGACTAAGTACTCGGGGGAGTTATCGTAGTAGATGGGCTCGTGCATGACGAAAGCGTAGGCCTTCGATTTGAGGTAAAACACGTCGAAACCCACGTGGTCCGGTTCGTAAATGTTGACTTTATCCAAGTTGAGGGCCTTCGAGTACTTAGCTGAAAGCCTGTAAGGGAAGAGTCTGTCGAGCTTGCTTATTTTTCCCCTTAACTTCTCCCTTGCCTCCCAGTAGGAGTCGATTACCCTTATGCCCTGGCTTTCCAGCTCCTTGGCAGTCCTATTCACGTCTTCATCGCTGTAAAACAGCGTAACGGACTTAGGCACTACGATTATTTCGAGCTCCTCCTTGAGGAATTTAATAACGTTGCGTACATGGGCCCAACCTCCGCCCCCGAACTTGGGGTTTAGCAGGTGATGATCCAGCAAGTACAGCTCCATCTAAGCCACCGATTATCCTAATTAACACCAATGTCACTGTCCTGTTAAATGAAACTGACCAGACGAACTAAGGACTTCCTGTTCGTGGCCTCAGGCCTAGTAATCTTCGGCGTGATGCTCAGAACACTTTTCTTCGCGGGGCAAATAGCCATGAACGATACGGAACCCCCTCCTTACCCCATCTGGTACCCGCCTTACCCGCTGGGAATGCTCGACTTCGGCCCCAACTCAGTAGGCCACAACCTATTAGTGGAGCTCTTAACCCCTAAGTGGTATACGGTAACCTTTACCTATTCTTCCTTCATCATAGCGCTTCTCTCAGCCCACTGGGTCGCCAGGAAGTTCGCCGTAAAAGAGAAGGGCGTTTTAACAGACCTCAAGCTCTATCTGTTCCCTTACTTCTTCGCCCTGAACCCTCCGTTCATTGAGTCGTTCTTCCTCGGGGACGCAGGTGGGGTTAACATAGCGATTTCCCTAGGGCCCTTGGTTTACCTTTACTCTAGGCTCTTCGTTGAGACCGGCAACAGGAAGTACCTCGCTTATTTAATCCTAATTCAGCTCATAGGCAATTGGATATATTTCGAGTTCTTCTTCTTCTCCTTTTACTTTCAGATCCCTATACTGTTTGTATTGGCTCTGAATAAGAATAAGGAAGGGATTAAAAGGTGGGCCATCTCTTCGCTCTTCGTTTCGACCCTGGGCTTCCTAAGCGAGATGGACACGGAAGTTTTGGCCTACTATAACGCTAAGGCCGCAGCTCCCCAAATATTCGTCTCTAACGTAGGGTACTACACGTCCTCCGTGGCGTTTTATGTAATGATAATATTAATCTTTGCTATTTCAATTTTCGTTATCAATGAAAAACATGCGAGATCGTTAGTAGCGACTTCATTCTTGTTCTTGGCGCTGTACGGGGCCTTCTATTTCAGGGGCATTCCTGTCCCCTTACTCGACGCCATATGGGCGACGTTTACCGGCATGTCGGTTAAGTTCATCATGTTCGCAGTCTATCCGGCCCTTTTAACCCTCCTAATTACTGAGAACAACTTCATCAAGACCTTCTTAGTAATCCTCTTCCTCCTATTGCCGATCGGCGCTATAACCCCTCCAGGGGAGGTTCACTTGCATGACGTATACGGGTTGGTCAACTTCAACGCTTTTAATTATCAAGCGGCTGAAGGGCTTTACCGCGTAAGCGAAATAATCTCGACATCTCCTGGGCCCTCCTTAGTTTTCGCCTTTAGTTGGAAACAGTTCGTTCAAGTGCAGTCCGCAATACCCTGGGTCTTGGGTTGGTTATCGCCTTACTTCAACGGCTCTCTCGTCACTAACTTCACCGCTATGAAGCTTTACGGAATAAAGTACGTAATTTCCTTCGTCCCCCTCAACTCTTCCTACTTGAGGCCACTATATAACACGAGCCAAATTTACCTCTACGAGTTCACCGGGTTTAACGGGATCGCTCACCTCCTCAACGGGACGCCGGTTAACTACAGCGTCCTTGACGGAACTATTAGGGTGAGTTCCTATCCAGCGGTGGTTGCGATTCCCTACTCCCCTTACCTGACGAACGCCAAGCCCTACGGTCCGGCCACACTGATACTATCCGAGTCCTCCACCTTCTCCCTATATCCCTTATATGAGGTAAGCGTATTCGTCGCTTACTCCACTTGGGTGATTTCAATAGCTTTGCTCGTATTTCTGTTAAAGGAAGAAATGCTCAGTCTTTCCCGGCGATTACTGCGATCTCCACCCTCACGTCCTTCGGGAGTGACTTGACAGCTACGGTGACCCTCGCGGGGGGCTTGTCCTTAAAGTATTGGGAGTAAACCTCGTTGAACTCGCCGAATTCCGCCATGTCTGCTAAGTAGACGAAGCTCATGATTACGTCATCCATTGTGAGCCCGGCGGCCTCAAGTATAGCCTTTATGTTCTCTAAAACCCGCTTGGTCTGCTCCTTTATTCCCCCTTGCACTACGTTGCCCGTCTTCGGGTCTATCGGGATTTGCCCCGAGACGAAGACCAAATTCCCGAGCTTTACGGCCTGGGAATATGGACCTATTGGCTTAGGGGCGTCTTCGGTAAATACGACTTCCTTCAAGCTCTCACCTCAGGGTAAGGTGGAGCTGGTGGTAAAGGGCTATAACCAAGTCCCTCTCAGTTATTATTCCCTGGGCCCTCCCGTCAGGAGCTGGAATTATTAGTGAGCCCACCCTTTCGATCACCATCTTAGCGGCCGCCCTGTTCACAGAGTCATCCGGGCTTACGGTCAGCACGTTCTTAGTCATCACTTCCTCTAGCCTCTTCTTCAGGAACTCCTCCGGATCCCCCTTGGTTATTTCCTTGCTGAGCCCCCTCACTATGTCTGAGGCGGTTACTATGCCGATTATCTTCCCCACCTCGTCAGTCACGGGAACCCTCCTGAAGCCCCTCATGGCTATCATTTGGATTGCGTCCTTCAAAGTGGCCTCTTTGTAGGCGGTCCTCACGCCCTTCGTCATGAACCTCTTAACGGGGAAGAGCTCCTCCAAGTCCTGGAACAAGAGGAGCATTTCCCTCTCCGTTACGATACCCTTTAACCTGCCCGCGCTGTCCAGCACGGGTAGAGCTCCGAAGTTCCTCGAGACCATTATGGTCAGGGCGTCCAGGGGGTCCATGTCCTCGTAAGCCACTTGGGGCTGGGGAGTCATTACGTCCTTTGCGGTCCTGTAAAGCATGCCGTATACGTCTGACTTCTCGCAGGTGTGGCCACACCTCTCGTAAGTTAGCTCAATTAAGTCCCTTGTGGATATTATGCCAGCAATATTTCCGTCCTTCAGCACAAGTACCCTTCCTATCCCCTTTTCGTTGATCTTCTTGAAGACTTGGTAAACGTAATCCTTCTCGTCCACCGTTGGGGGGTCTGGGAGCATCAAGTCCCTGACTTTCATCTCCATGACAAAAGAGTAAGCGAATTAAAAAGCGTCATTTCTTTTCCAGCGTCCTCCTCCACTCTTCGGCATACCTCTCGAACTCCTTGTACTTCTCGTTCCTCCTAATTATTTTCTCGAACTCTTCCCAGGTCCATGCCACCGGTCCCCTCTTTAACCCCTTGACGAAGACGAACGGCTCGCCCTCCGCGTTCAGTTTTTCCCTCATCTCATCGAGGAAGGTGGAAATCGCGAAGAACTCGTTTATGAATGCGTCGAGCGGAGTGTTGAAGGAGCTGAAGTAGGAGTGCACTTCCATCGGCCCCCCTTCCCCTACGTAGAGGTAATAGTAGTTGTCGCTGGTTGTGAAGTACCTCCAGGCCCTCAGCCACTCTCCCCCCAAGTCCTTGGCCAGCATCTCAGTCCTCCTAACCATGTCGTCGTAGGCCCACTGCATAATATTGCTCAACCAGGCGCTCTCGTCCTTCCTTACGTCGGCCCAAGAGAAGGTCTCGTTGAAGTCGACCTCGTCGTAGGCCTCATTAGCTAACATGGAAGG
>CAYRZA010000052.1:0-5881 GCA_964428675.1 uncultured Desulfurococcales archaeon
TTCCCCAAGAACCAGGAGATAGCCTTCGAGAGCTCCCAGTTCGCTGCCAATAAGATCCTGGAAATGGAGGGCATCAGCGATAGGGTTCCGGTGCAGTACGCCTTCGTGGGCTGGGCCTATGCTGGCAACTTAGAGGGTAAGCTCGAGACCTTGAGCATTCAGTTCCAGTTGGACTTCACCAAGCAACCCCCTGCAGCTAGCAAGGACCCGAAGCTCAGCAGGGACTACACGCTCCAGAAGGACAGATGGGAGCAGGCTTACCTGGAGAGGCTGTTCGGATACAAGGTACAGTAAAAAGTTTTTCATCCGTATTTTTTCAGGATCTCGTCCAAATAGCACGAGGGGTCTTTCTCCCAGAAGTCGCCCTTAGCCACGTAAGCCCTGGCCCTCAGCCCGCCGTTGCAGACCTCGAAGAACGGGCAAGACGAGCACTTGATGTATTTCTTCCTCTCCCTCAGCTTAGCTACCAGCGGGTGCGGCTCGTCCCACGGCTTCTTCATGTCTTCTATAGTGCCTATTGGGATTGGGGTGAACTGGTCTGGGTATATTACTCCCTCCGGCGAAACGTCCGCAATCCTCTCGCCACTCTTATTCCCTCCGTTCCTCTTAAGCAATTCGTATACTTCCTGGCTCTTGGTAATCTTGTAGATCAGAATGCCGTCGACCGGATTGTCGGTGGTCAGGATCTCGAAGTCCGTGCTCTTGGCGTACTCGACTATTTTCTCTATAATCCTCAGCCTCTCATCGTTCGGAATGTCCAAGCTCATGTCGGCCCTCCCCGCGTAAGCCAAATGGTAGAAGCAGATTCTGTCAATCCCTTTCTCTTCCATTATTCTGAAGACTTCGTCGACGTATTGGTAGTTTAGCTTCGTTAAGGTCATCCTGAGCCCTGTCTTGAGCCCGAACTTCTTGGCTATTTCAACCCCCTTTAAAGCCCTCTCGAAGGCCCCCTCTACTCCCCTCACCTTGTCGTGAATTTCCTTAGGCCCGTCTAAGCTAACCCCCACGTAATCTATGTAGTCCTTCAACTCCCTCATCCTCTCTTCGGTTATCATGGTACCGTTTGTCGATAGCTCCACCCTTATTCCGTAGTCGTGGGCCTCCTTCGCTATTAAGTGCAAGTCCTTCCTCATTAAGGGCTCTCCTCCAGAGAGCAGTATGTGCTTCACCCCCATCTCCGCTGCCTGCTTGACCGCCTTTAGCCAGGCCTCCAAAGGCAGGTCGGGGTAGACCTTGCCTCCAGAGTTGGAGTAGCAGTGCACGCATCTCAGGTTACAGTTTCTGGTCACGTTGAAAACCAAAACAGCTGGGTAGCGGTCTTTCCTGCCTGAATACCTCACGTGGTCCCCCGACTCGGTCTTCCCTCTCACGAGCCTGGAAACGCTTATCATCTTATCACCAGGGGGTCTTTATCTCACCATGATATGGTATCAGGAACTTATAAGGAAGAGACATTAGCCTTTCGAAGGACTTCACGGCCAAGTCGTAGTTCCAGGAGAAGAGCTTCAGGGGAGGAGTGTAATCCCCTTTTATTCCCCGCACAGCATCTCCCACTATTAAAGTCTCGCCGTCGAACAGGGCTATGTGGCCTTGAGTATGCCCTGGCACGTGGATAACCCTGAAGCCAGCCAGTTCCTCCCCTCCCCTCAGCCTTACTACTTCCTGGGGCTCCTCGTAGGTTATGCCGTTTATCCTGTCCATAGTCCTCTTAACCACGTCCAGGGGGACCTTGAGCTCCTCAGCTATCACCTCGTAAGGCACGTCGAACTTCCTCGGCCTCAACACCTCTAGCTCGTGGGCGTAAACCTTGGCCTTAGCGATTTTCCTTATCCTCTCCGCGTTCCCTGCGTGGTCCTGGTGCCAGTGGGTTATTACGATGTCTGAGACGTCCTCGACGCTGTACCCCCAAGACTTAAGCTTCGCCTCGAGGTCTTCGAAGAGCTCGGGCAATCCCGTGTCGACGAGCATTAGGCCCCCGTTTGGGCCCCGCTCAATTACTACGACGTTCTGGTTCAAAAAGCCCCCGAAGAAGTCCCTTTCCACTAATTCAGCTATCCTCACCCTGCTAGTGAGCCGGACCATTTTCGGAGAACCTCGGTATGAGGTGTATCGGTGCCTTAATCTTCGGGAGCTTCACCTCGCTGAGGGGCTTCCCGTCAACCGTTATTACCTTCTCAGCGATCACGTCGCAATACCTGCACTCCTCGCACGACCTCGTCTCGCAAGGGTTGGTCATGAAGAACTCCAGCCACTTCGGCGGGAACTTGGTATTGTCTATGTAGACCTTGGTGAGTATTTCGTAGTCCTTAGCTTCCTCAGCTCCCAGCTTCTTGAGGGCATAGGGCGTAGCCCTGCCCTGAGGGTAGCTCACTATGTCCAACAGGTTGCCCTCATATTTCCTCTCGCTGTAGGCCTTTATCGCCCTAACTATCCACTCGGTCCTCTTGTTCCTGCTCGCTATCTTGAATCTGTCTATCCCTATCCTCTCGTAGTAGTGCAAGTCCTCAGGTCTGACCCATCTCATCCTTATTAAGTTGGCGAAGTCGTTCCTGACGTCGGTCGCACAGAAGAGCAGGGGGTACTCGAACCACACCCCCTTAGGGGCCGTCTCCCTCGACAGCTCCCCGGTCTCCACGTCGTGATGCCTCCTGTAAGCGCACCCCCAAAGGCAGGAGTTATTTAAGATTATCTCTACGTCAACTCCCTTCTCTTTCGCCAACTTAACTACAGACTCCAACAGCCTGAAGTTCCTGTTGTCGTCCTCGTGCATTATTATTGTGTCCGCACCTAAGTCTACGTAGTTCTCGAACTCCCTTATGTTGGATATCCTCGCGAAGGACGAGATTGAGACCTCGAGCTCCGGGTGCTCCCTCTTGAAGTACTGTAAGAGCAAGGGGGTCGCGACTATTACCCCGTCAATCCCGAGGTCTACCAGTTTCTCCACTTCCTTCTTCAGCCTCTCCCAGAAGGCATCGCTGTACTCCATCCCCCCGTAAGAGGGGGAGTTCATGGTGTAAAGGAACTTAATGCCCTTGGAATGGGCGTAAGAGACGTGCTCCTTCATCCTCTCGTCGTTTACGTCTGGCACTACGAAGGATACCCTGCCGTGGCCAGTTAGGGTCGCCCTATGTGAGCCGTAGAGGTACTTTACGGGGTACTTCGAGGCTTCTTCAATCAGCTTATCGTCGAAGTTAGTCCCTACTACTAACCTCATCCCTAGAAGAAAGGGTTTACATCTATTAAAAGTCAGTATAATTATACTGCGTATACTTTGCTAAAGGGAAAGAGCTTTTTAACTGAGGGAAGAAGATAATTAACGCCGCGGTAGCTCAGCCTGGCCAGAGCGCTGCCCTGGTAAGGCAGAGGTCCCGGGTTCAAATCCCGGCCGCGGCTTTCCTAAGTTAGATCCTTATCAGCTACATGTAAGCTATGAGGCCCTTCTCCTCCTCTCCCCTGTACAGTTCATTCAGCGATATTGGCAGTTCGAAGTCCGGCAGCAAGGGGTGCTTCACGAACCTGAACCTGAAACCCCACTTCCCCCTGCTGACTCTGACCATTACGTGCATGCTGTGGTGGTTGAACGCCCCTCCCTGGGGCAGGCCCTTGACTTCCCTGGTGAAGACCCAGACGGCCCTCCTGAGCGCTGAAGTTATCTCGGTGTAGGCCTTGCGGTGGTGATAAGGGTCAACGACTATCACTTCGCCTCGAAAGCTCTCTATCGTGGCCTTAACGTCCTCGGCCTTGAACGCCCTCCTCACGTAGACCTCACCTTCATTGTTTAAGAGCCTCTGTAACCTCTTCACCAAGAAGGGGTCGAAGAGGCCGAAGTCCTGTACTACTACTACGTTAACAGGAGCCGAAGCAGCCACTGCCCTATGCGCTAGGAAGAGCACGGCATCCCAGTCGCCGTAGAACTCCACCCTCTCGTTCCCCTCCAAGAGCCTATCCACACTTTCGACCCCGAGCCTCACGCCTTTTTATGCAATTAAATTCAGGGGAGGGGTGGGAGAAAGTTACACTTTCGACCCACAGGCCCCCCTTAAAATTATTGCTTTATGGTGTGGGCAGGACCATACCATCGCTTACCCAGGCCATAAGGGAGGAGACCGAGAGGCTCAGGAGGGTTGCGGAGAGGATAAGGGACCAGAAGCTAAGGGAGAAGTTACTAAAGGCCTTAGAGCACTCCAGGGAGCTACAGGACGCCTTCTACGACGAGCTGGCCGACCCGCAGGAGATAGTCCTCCTGACCCTGATCCTTTACATGTGTGGTAGGCATGACTGAGGGCTACTTAATAGACGCGAAGCCGGTCAGAGGAGGGCTGAAGTTAGTCCTCGACGGCGGTAGGGAGGAGTTAGTAAGGACCACGTTCCCGGTCTACTTCGTCCTCGACAACCCCTACCCGCTCCTCGAGCACCCTGCAGTGGAGGGCTTCGAGGAGGAGGAATGGTTCGCCCCTCCCGACTACAAGAGGAAGGTCAAGGTCTACAGGGTGGAGCTCAACGACGTTTCCCACTTCAGGGACTTGGTGAGGAGGGCAAAGGAGAGGCTCAGGGCCCAGTGGGTCAACGTTTACCCCTCAGTCGTCACTCAGGCCCTCCTGAGGCTCAGGGCCTACCCTATGCACCGCATTTCGGTCGAGAAAGGCGAAGTGAGGCTACTCGAAGAGGAGGGCTCGCTCTCCATGCCGAAGTTAAAGATAGCAACCTTAGAGAGGTACAGCTGGTATGGGCCTAGCGACAAGGGCGACGAGTACAGGCTCTACTTAAACGGCGAGGAGATAGACTCGGGCCACGTTAAAGACTTCGAGTTCGACGAGTTCGTTGACATAGCGGAGTGCGTTGGGGAGACCTGCGAGGGGTTCACTAGGGCCACGGTAAAAATCGACCTCTCCAAGGCGTTCCTGAGGGCCAAGGGGCTCATGGAGTGGAGCAAGCTGTCTAAGACCCTCCTGAGGGAGATAAGGTACAGTACGATAGGGAAAGTGGTCACTACTAACGTCGCGATAAGGGCCCTCAAGAGGAAGTACTTAATTCCAGAAGTGAAGGTCAACGTGGAGAAGGCCAAGACCCTCGAGCAGTTAGCTAAGGCCGACAAGGGCGGCGTAATCCTTATCCCAAGGCCTGGCTGTTACGACAGCGTCTTCCAGGTGGACTTCTCCTCCTTTTATCCCTCAATAATAGTCAAGTACAACATATCGCCAGAGACAATAGACGAGTGTAACGATTTAGTCACCGAGATCGGCCATTCCCTCTGCTTTAAGAGGAAGGGAGTCGTGCCGGAGGCGTTAGAGGAGGTGATTGAGAGGAAGGAGAGGCTGAAGGGAGTAGACGAGGAGAGGGCGGAGGCGGTTAAATGGGTCTTAGTAGCTTCCTTCGGTTACCTGGGCTATAGGCACTCGAGGTTCGGGAGGATAGAGGCCTACGAGCTAGTCACGTACTTCGCCAGGAAGAACCTAAGGGAGGCAATGAAAATAATTGAGCGGAACGGCGGGAAGGTGATTCACGCCATAGTCGACTCAGTCTTCTATCAGGGCGAGGAAGACCTATCTGAGCTAGTAGCTAGGGAGCTGGGCTTCAGGGCGAAAGCTGAGGAGTTCAGTTGGGCGGTTTTCACTGAGAGCGGGGGCTACGGAGTCCCGACCAGGTACTTGGCCAGGTACAAGGACGGGAGGATTAAGGTGAAGGGCGTCCTGAGGAAGAACCTGCCCTTGGGCGTAAAGAAGGCCTTAAAGAGGATGATAGAGGAGCTCTCAAGGGCCGAGACGTGCGAGGAGGCGAGGAGGATAGCTTCGGGCTTGCTAAAGGAAAGAACCGACTTAAGGAACTGGGAGCCCCAGGACTTCGTGATCGAGGTGAAGGATAAAGCACTAATAAGGGGAAG
>CAYRZA010000053.1:0-5848 GCA_964428675.1 uncultured Desulfurococcales archaeon
GTCCTAACGAAGTACAAGAACATAGCCACGGTGGGCTTCTCCAAGGACCCCTCGAAGCCGGCCCACGCTGTGCCTAAGTTCCTTATCAGCAAGGGCTATAACGTGATCCCCGTCAACCCCTCTGCAGATTCGATTCTGGGCAGGAAGTCCTACAAGTCCCTCCTTGAGGTCCCCGATAAGGTAGAGGTGGTTCAGATATTCAGGCCGTCTAATGAGGTCCCGAAGATAGTCGACGAGGCTATAGAGAGGGCCAGGACGAAGGGGGACGTCAAGGTAATATGGATGCAGGAAGGCATAAGGAACGACGAGGCCGCGAAGAAGGCCCAGGAGGCCGGGCTAGTAGTAATTCAGGACAAGTGCATGTATAGGGAATATATGAGGCTAATAGAAAAGGTGAAGAACCCGCCCCCTGTGACGTCACTGAACATTTAAAAAAGTTTTAAATTTCGTAACGTAAATTTTAGTTTAATATGCAAATAGGTGAGGAGCTACTCGAGGTGCTCAAGTGTTGTTTTAAGCTCAACGACACCGACGTCAATGTCCTGGAAGAGCTGATCAAGCTCGGGAGGGCTGACGGGGAGGTAATAGCGAGCGAGCTCAACGTCAGCAAGACCACAGTTGACAACTCGCTGAAGAAGTTGATGGCCCTAGGCCTGGTCTTGAGGGAGAAGGTTCAAGAGAAGAAGATAGGGAGGCCAAAGTACGTGTTCTATCTAAGCCCTCAGTTCTCTCAAGTAGTTAAAGAGAAGATAGAGAACTGCTCAAAGAAGTTCTCTCAGGTAATTAAGTGAGTCGACGCTTCCCATTTCTTCGTCGCTTAGCCCCCACTCCAGCTTACACCCTTTCCTGAAGCCCAGGAGCTTGAGCACCTCCTCGGAGACGAAGGGCTTTCCGTCCAAAATCACGTAGCCGAACGGGAGTATTAGCTCTTCCTCCGAAGACAAGAGTTTACACTTCATCTTCAGGCCCCGCGCTATTGGGATCTCCTCCAGCCTTTTCCCCTCGTAAATCAGCTTGATTACTAAAACGGCGTTGTCAATCGGCAACTGTAAGGGCCCGAGATTCCTGGCCTTGGCCTGTGGGAACCTGGAGGTCAGGAGCTCCCACGTCCTCCCCCTGGGCGGGTGATCGCCAAGGATCCCGCCTATCACAACGGCCTCGACTCCTTCAAAGTCCTCCCCCCTGAGCGGGAGCTCTGCCTTGGGGTCAAGGATTATCACCCTTGAGGGGTCGAAGACCTCGAAGAACCTCTTCCTCGTGCTCGGCAGCCCAGCTATTTCGGCGTTAGTTATTAGCAACATGTCGCCCGCTACCTCGTAGGAGTGCCTGTATTCCGCTAACACCCACTTCCCCAAGGGCTCCAGGTTCTCTATTACGATCCTCATACGGTTAACCCGAAGTGCTCCGGGTATTTTGACTTGAGCTCCCTTAGGCTTACGTACCAGAAGGCCTTAGCCTTCGGGTTGAATAGCTGGAGCAATAGGTCGCTCTTAGTCCTGACGGCCTTTAAGACGTAGATCAGGTCCTCGTTCCTGTGGGAGCCCAAGAACAGGGAGACCCTCTTCTTGTAGACTACCTCGAGCCCCAGCTTTAGGGCGTCAAAGTAACTGCCTGGGACTTCCTCAACTCCCTCCACTACAGTAAGCCTTATCCTCCCGCTCGAACTGGAGCATAGGGTGGAGAGGCCGCAAGCCCTCCTGAGTTCCACTACCTTATTCGCGAGCTCCCTTACTTCCCTTATCTCCTCCTTCAAGTCCCTGCACGAAGCCTCGACCTTGTCGTTTACGATCCTCACCTTGACAGGCCCTAGCCTGATCAGGAAGCTGTTGGGCCCGGTGCCTTCAAGGCTGAAGGTGAAGCAGTCCAACCAGGAGAGACCCACTACGGCGTCAAGCAAATCCTTCAGTTCCACGGAGAAAAAGAGGTGGCTTCAGCTAAAAACGGGCAGTTCGGGGTTCACGTTCTCCAGGACCCAAGTCGTGTTTACGATGTGAGGGGCCTGACCTTCCAGGATCATGTGGATCATCTTTATCGCGTAAACCGCTAACGGGCCCGGTTCGTTTATGAGGTCTACGGCGAGCCCGCTGAGCACATAGACCCTTCCGTCCTTTATTGCCGGGACTTGGCTCCCCCCTGGCCAGTTGTAAATCACGTTAATCGTGTACGTAGAGTTCAACATCTCGTCCGCCATGATGACTTGGGGCCTCGCGAGCAGTAGGCGATCCGGCGTCAGTTCTGGGTATCCGGAAAGGCTAGAGAAGACGTTGTAGCCGCCGGCTGACTGAATGACCGCGTTTATGAAGACGTTACCGCCGGCTGTGTAGAACGTGTAGTCGTTGTTTATCCAAATTAGAAAACTCACGTTGGTCATGTTATAACTTGAGGTCGAGAAGTTAGATATCATGCCGTTCATCCAGGCTATCAGCTCTTCCGCCTGCAGGGTCCTGTTGAAGTACTTTCCTATCTCGTAAATGTTGTTTTCTATTTGTGAGAACGAGGACGCGAAGTCGTTGTTAGTTACTAATACATTGAGTCCGGCCTCCTCGAGCTGATTCAAGTAGGAGCCTATAAGGTCCTCCTCCACCACTACCACAGTCGGCTTCAGGAGCAATATACCGGAAATATTGGGCGGGTAAATTTGCCCGAGCACTGTGACGTTGTTGGGCAGCAAGTAAGTCATGTTCAGCTCTTTCAGGAGCTCGTAGGAATATTTGTCAACTCCAACTATGTACTTCCCGAGGCCTAGGGCTATGAGGATTTGGGTGTCGCTCGGCGCCAGGCTGACTATCCTCAGTTGTTCCCCTTGGGCGGGGGCGGTCGTTTTAACGCTAGGACTTACTGACTTCCACTGGTACAAGTAGACTATTGCTATCGCTTCTATTACGACCAAGAGGGCGAGGACGATTACGGCTACTTTTAGGGCGTTCATTACGTATGGATAAAAAATCCATTACTTAAGTTTTACACTCGTTCACCGCCTTAATTAGCTCCTTAGCCTTGTCTTCGACGGAAGCGTGGTATACTATTACTCCCTTCCTGATCTCGGAGAGAGCACCGGCCACTTTCGATATCCTAGAAAGCTCGTAGACTTCCCCGTCGTAGACGTATATCGCATCGCTCTTAGTTTCCTTGTAAGGGGCGTCGTGGAACTCGTGTAGTATAACTAGGCCGTCGGTTTCCCTGCTTATCTCAAGGGCCCTTTCCCTAATCGCGTCCAAGCAACTGCCTTCGACGTCCCTCTTGTACCTTTTCCACCCCTGCCTAAATATCACCCCGTCCCCGAACGGCTTAACGTCCCTTATCATACCCAAGACGTTGAAGTCCACGTACTCCGTCAGGTCCTTAACGTCGGGGATGGGGTCTAAGTCCCTGTTTGCGAACATCTTAGCCATTCCCGTCGCCAGGACGGCGTTATACATCCCGACCACGCTGTGGAAGTAAACGTTCTCATACATGTACATCCTGGCCAAGAGGAAGTGTTCCACTATTGGCACTGCCTTCCTTAAGACGGCCAATTTGCCCTCCACGAATATCAGGAACCTCTTGAGCCTCTCCATGTCATATAGCCCGTATTCTACCCCGGCGTAGTAGCTGTCCCTCAACAAGTAGTCCCCCCTGTCGGCGTCTATGAAGTTCGAGACTATCAGGGTAGCCAGTCTCTCCTCCTCGTCCTTGGGCTCTTCCTTCATCACGTTAATCACGAACTTCACAGGGTCTGAGACTACCCCGCCGAAGGCCTTGTCTATCATGTCAGCAAAGACCTCCTGGACTACCTTAACCCCGACGTCGACGTGGGTCTTCCTGCCCCTGTGGTTCGCTTTCCCCCCGAAGACCTTCTCGTAGATCTCGAGGGCGTTCTCGTAAGTGTGAGAGAAGGGCAAATGGCCCACATCGTGGAGCAAACCGACTAACGAGACCAGGTTTATGTACCCCTCGTCGATGAAGTTTACGTCTGAGTTCTGCTTCACGTACTTTAGGAACTCGGAGGCCAAGTACATTGTTCCCAGACTGTGCTCGAACCTAGAGTGGGTCATCCCCGGGTAGACCAGGTAAGCCAGGCCGGTCTGCGTTATGTATCTAAGCCTCTGGAAGTAAGGGTGGGAGACGAAGGGTAAAAGCTCGTCCCTTATCTCGATGTAACCGTGTATTGGATCCCTTATTAGCTTCATTACTTGAACTTAGCCAGAGCATTAAATACCGCTTCCGCGGCCTTGAGTACGCTCTCCTCCAGCTTCTCCCTGCTTATCCACTCCTTTTTTACAAGGCTGTCGCTGACTACCACTACAGCGGCCGTCTTGACGTTCCTCAGCCTACCCACCATGAAGAGCGTCGCGGCCTCCATTTCGACCACTATGTTCCCCCTCTCGGACCACTTCTTGGCGAACTCCTCGTCCTCAGCGTAGAACGCGTCGCTACTGAACGCGTTGCCAAGGTAGAACTTAACCCCCTTCGAAGCCAGTTCGTTTGCTATCTGGCTAGTTAGGGCGAAGTCGGGGGTGGCGGCGGGGCACGTGAGCTCCTTGAAGTACTGCACCACTATTCCCCCTGGATAATAGGAGGCCCCAGTTAAGACTACCACGTCGCCTAGGGACAGCTCCGGCACGAGGGCCCCGCTAGTTCCTAGCCTGACGAATACCCTTCCCCCGAGCATTATCAGTTCCTCCAGGACTATCGCCGCTGAAGGCCCTCCTATCCCGTGGGTCGCCACGCTTATCCTCTCTCCCTTGTAGTGACCGGTGTACACCAAGAAGCCCCTGTTCTCGTTAACGAGCCTCGCGTCCTCCAGGAACCTCTCGGCCAGCAACTTCACCCTTCCTGGGTCGCCGGCCACGAGGACTTTTTCAGCTACGTCCCCTTTCTTGGCCAAAATGTGGACAGGGTTCACGGGTCAGCAAGGTACCCCCAGCTTATATCACTTGCAGTCCAATCAGCCGGTGCTCATCATCCCCGGTCTAAACATTACGGGTGCAGGATTAAACTTGAGAACTTCATTTTTAAAAGTAGAAGCCGAAATTAGAAAGGCGATGAGAGAAAGAGTAGTAGAGGCCAAGAGGCTTGTGGGCAGGAAGACCATCAACGGCAAGGTCTACGAATACGAGTATTACACTCTGCCCCTTAACCTTTACATCCCTAAGAACGTGATCGAAAAGTACGGCAAGAAGTTCGTAGTTAGGTTTGACGAGGCCTCCGGCATAATAACGATATTGCCTTACTACGAGGAGCCGGAATAAAAGCTTTGAAAACGAACTCTTTGCAACTGCAACTGACTCAGATTATTTAACCGTTTTCAGCAAAGAGTGACTTGCATGAAGAAGGTAGTCATAGTTGGAGGAGGGATAGCGGGCTTAGGAGTAGCCAACACATTAGCTGAGAAGCTACCTGGAGCCGAGATAACGGTAATAAACAAGGAGGCCTTCTACTTCGCCGGCCCCTCAAGGCCTTTATTACTGACTAATGAGCAAAGCTACGAGAGGATCATAAGGGGCTACGAGGAGGTCGGGAAGAAGGGGATTAAGGTAATTATAGGGAACGTAACTAAGGTCGATCCCGACAACAGGCAGGTCACCATAAGCGAGAGCAGTATGTCATCCCCGAAGACCCTTAACTACGACTACTTAGTCCTCGCTCCAGGAATCGTCTTCGACGGTTCTAAGATAAACGGCTACGACAAGTTCTGGTATAAGAACGCTACTGTTTATGATCCTGGCAGGGTGAACGTGCTGAAGAAGAGGCTCTGGACTGAGACGAGCGGCACCGTCGTCGTTTATGCCCCGAAGGCCCCCTATAGGTGCGCTCCGGCCCCAACGGAGACCGTGCTCTTGGCTCACACGATCTTAAAGTATAGAGG
>CAYRZA010000054.1:0-5716 GCA_964428675.1 uncultured Desulfurococcales archaeon
GGAAGGCTAGGTATTACTTAACGCATCTCTTTATACCTTACACGAAACAACATAAGTGGCTTGAAGGCCTTAAAGGAAGAACTGAGCGATCAGGAAATCTTCAGCTTACTGGACAACACTGTGGCGGATTGGTTCAGGAGAAAATACGGCACTTTCACCCCGCCGCAGAGGGGAGCAATACCAGCTATAGTCAACAGGCAGAACGTCCTAGTATCGAGCCCCACTGGGAGCGGTAAGACTCTAGCGGCGTTCCTTGGGATAATTAGCGAGCTGGCCAAGCTAGGGAAGAAAGGGCTTCTGGAGGACAAGATCTACGCTATTTACGTCTCCCCGCTTAGGGCTCTTAATAACGATATGAAGAGGAACCTGTCCGAGCCGCTTCAGGAGCTCAGAGAGCTGGACGAGAGCTTCCCTGAGATAAGGGTCGCAGTGAGGACGAGCGACACCTCTCCCTCAGAGAAACAGAAGATGCTCAAGAGGCCGCCCCACATACTAATTACGACTCCTGAGTCCTTCGGCATATCCCTAACATCCCTAAAGTTCAAGGAGAAGCTCGCCACGGCCGAGTGGATAATAATCGATGAGATCCACGAGTTAGCTAGCAGTAAGAGAGGTTCCTATCTCATAAGTATGGTAGAACTTCTAGAGAAATTAATAAAAAAGGATAAGATCGTGAGAGTAGGATTGAGCGCTACCATATCTCCCCTGGAAGAGGTCGCGAAGTTCCTCGTAGGCCCTAAGGGGGAGTGCAAGATAGTTGACGCGAGGTTCGTTAAGCCCGTGGACATAAAGGTCGTGTCGCCAGTGCGGGACTTGGTTCACGCCACTGAGGACGAGGTAGAGAAGGGGATATACGACTACTTGGTAAAGGAGATAAGCCAGCGCAGGACGACCTTAATTTTCACTAACACTAGAAGCGCAACGGAGAGAGTATCATATAAGTTACGCAAGATATTTGAAAGCTCTAAGCTTTACGACGCTGATAAGGTCGCAGCACATCACAGCAGTTTGAGCAGAGAGGTAAGGCTCGACGTTGAGGAGAAGCTCAAGCGTGGCGAGCTCAAGGTCGTGGTGTCCTCAACGAGTCTCGAGCTCGGGATCGACATCGGTTATATCGATTTGGTCATACTGCTTTCTAGCCCTAAGAGCGTCAGTAGGCTATTGCAGAGGATAGGCAGAGCTGGGCACCACATAAAGGCGATCAGCGAGGGCAGGATAGTCGTCGTCGACAGGGACGACCTGGTCGAATGCTCCGTGCTGGCAGAACTGGCGAGGAGGAGAAAGATCGACTCCGTGCACATACCGAAGAACCCCCTTGACGTATTAGCTCAGGTCATAATGGCAGCATCGCTAATAAGCGAGGTAAAGGTGGGGGAGCTTTATGAAATACTCAGGAACACTTACACGTTCTCCGACCTGAATTGGGAGGACTATAAGCTAGTTTTGGACTACCTCACTGGGAAGTACGGGCTCGAGGAGAACAACGTGTACTCAAAGGTCAGACTGAAGGACGACTCAATAGTGCCGAAGTTCGGGCTCAGGATGATTTACATGATGAACAGCGGCACTATACCGGACGAGGCAAAGGTTCCAGTAAGGCTGGAGAACGGGAGGTATATAGGTAACTTAGAGGAGGAGTTCGCCGAGATACTCAGCCCAGGCGACATATTCGTGCTAGCGGGGAAGACCTACGAGTTCGTAGGTAGCAGGGCTGGGGAAGTAATAGTTAAGCCAGCGGAGGGACAGAAGCCCACAGTGCCGAGCTGGTTCTCGGAGATGCTGCCCTTGGCCTACGACTCCGCTAGGGAGGTAGCTAAGTTCAGGGGTGAAGTGGCAGACCTAATAAGGCAGGGGAAAGAGGCGGACGAGATCATAAGTTACATAGAGAAGAGGCTAAACGTAGGGAGGAAAGAGGCTTCTGCAATTTATACTTACATAATGGAAGAGTACCTCTTCACGGACGGCATTGTGCCCTCAGACAACGTCTACATGGTTGAAATATATGACGAACCGGAGGGTCACAGGACATTCATTTATCACGTGCTGGTAGGCAGGAGGACTTTGGACGCCCTCTCGAGGGCCTTCGCAAAGAAGGTGTCAGATGACTTAAATGTCGACGTCAAGATCTCTCTGAGCGATAACGGCTTCGCGCTTACAATACCCGAGAGGTTGGACTACGACCCCAAGAGGCCCTTCTATGAGATAAGGCCGGAGGAGCTTTACAGCGTACTAAAGGAGGTCATAATGAGGACTGAAATGCTGAAGCGCAGGTTCAGGCACGTGGCTGAGAGGTCGTTCATGATACTGAGGAAGTACAGGGGGAAGGAGAAGAGCCTGGAGAGGCGTCAGCTGAGCTCGGAGATCTTATTGGAGGTCGTGAAGAGGATCGAGGATTTCCCAGTACTGAAAGAGACGATTAGGGAGATCCTGGAGGACTACATGGACATACATAAGGCTGAGGAGACCCTCAGGAGAGTCCAGTCAGGGGAGGTAGAGGTTCACGTCAAGGGACCCTACACGGTTCCGAGCCCGTTCGCGCACGGCATACTGCTGAAGGAGTATTCAGACGTGGTTCTCGCGGCCGACAAGAGGAACTTATTGGCTCAGCTCCACGAGAAGGTCATTGAGTACCTTAAGGAGAAGGGGGTTAACGTCGACCTCCTCAGGACTTCCGTCTGAGCCCAGCCTAAACGCCTTAATACATTCTCTCGAGATTATAACCCAAATAGTCCTCCACGCCTTCATGGACTTCAGGTCGGCCTCGCTCGGATAGCAGGACGACTCGTGGGTGTGAACTATCGCCGTCGGTTCGCCGAACTCTTTCAGCAGTCTAAGTATTTCTTCGGGATCCGTCTCAAAGGCCCAGGGATCCTTCGAGACGTTCCGCACTTCAACTATCCTGTTACCGAAGACTAGCCAGACCCGTTCCTTCATTTGGATAATGCCTTCTCGAGGCCAGCTATGGTCTTAAGTATGTCTGTCCTGGTCATTATTCCTATCAATCTGCCGTTATCGTCTAGGACTATCAGCCTACCAACGTTATATATAAGCATCTTGTTTATCGCGTCTATTATGTCATCGTTCACTGAAATCGTTATGACCGACCTTCTCATGTAATCGTTGACGGTTGAGTCGATCTTGTCCTCGAAAAGGGCCTTCATTATGTCAGCGGTCGTCAAAATGCCGATTACCTTGCCCGAATCGTCCACTACTGGTGCGCCCCTTATTCCCTCGCTGTAGAGCACCTTAGCCGCCTCCTTTAGCGTGTACTCGGGCTTAAGGACGATGACCTTTTTGTTCTTTATCATGTCACCCACTTTGATCTTCGGAATGCTCACAATCCTAGTAGCATCAACTAGAAGTTCTTTCCTTTCTAAGTCTATATGAGTAATGTTGCCCTCTATCAGTAGCCTGCTGTTGGGTAGCGGTCCGACTTTGATCCTGTCTCCGAGCCGTAAACTCCTTATATCGCCGTTTACCCTAAGGAGCACCCTAGTCCCCTGAGGGTTGGTTATATCTAGAAGTTCTATAGAGAAGACCCTTATGTTTGTCTCTATGTCATCCCTGTAAAGAACGACCTGTTGTGGCAAGTAAGAGGAGGCCTTGGTGAACTCGTAGGCCTTCAACGTGGGCACGTAGCCGCCGTTAGGTCCTGGCTTAGACTCTAAGAGGCCTAAAGCCTTAAGGCTCGAAATTACGTTCCTAACCGTTCCCTCGTCCTTGCCGATTACGTCCGCTATCTCCTTACTCTTCACTAGCTTCTTCTCCTTTTCGTAGAGGTCGATTATGGCGAGCAGTATTTCCCTCTGTGTTGGGGACAATTGTTCCATTGTCATTAAGGAATAAAACGCTGTTAACGGAAAAAAACATTACTCGTTACTTTCAAATATTCTCTTCAACACTTTCTCACTAATGCCGAACACTTCTTTAGCTATTAATTGAATGTACTCGTACTTCGGTGCGGGATACTTAATCCCTATCCTAATCGATATGGCCTTCTTTTCGGCCTCAACGCTTATTCTGTTCCTCAGTCTCTTCTCAGCTATTCCCTCGGCCAAGAGGAATGCCGTTACAAACCTCGAGAAGCTCATCGCAGTGTGCTTTAGAGGGTCGAGACCAGTGGCGTCTAGGTTCCTAAGGCTCTCGAAAAGCTCCTCGAAGTCCGAGAAGGAGAAAATGGATCTCGTAAACCCCACCCTCAGAGCCCTCGCTATTACGTCAGTATTCGAGGAGGCCTTCATGAACGCCTCATAGGGCTGGTTATCACTAATCATTTGATAGATGTCGTCGAATAGCTCCTCGTTATACAATAGCTTGTCGAAGACTGGCTTGTTATCTTCGAATAGTCCTAGCCCGTCTTTACCGACGACGTAAAGGCTAGTGAGTTCCTTCTCGTATAGGTTCTCCGCCCTGAAACCCCTGAAGGGCCTTATCCCTCTCTCCATGTAAACCTTTTGTAAGTAAGCTATTAGGCTGTCCCTCGAAAGTTCTTGCCATTTAAGGAGTACGGTACTCCATATGTCCGTGAGCGCCTTGACCTTGTCCCTGTAAATCTCCTTAACCATAATGCATATTACGGAAGTTTCTTTTTAAATGTGTAAGAATAGTAAGTAGTCAAAACGTGAGCGTCTCCGAGGACCTGATTAAGCCCAGCATCGTGTTGGTCTCCGTAAGCGACCTGGAGGGCGAGGTAAGGAAGTTAGCCGAAGAATTGAGGTCGATTAGGGAAGAGAAGAGAGCCTCAGACGAGAGTTTAGTAAAGAGGATAGAGTCGATTGAGAGGGCAATAGCTTGGCTCAACGTAGTGAAGGCCCAGGCGATATGGAAGTCGAAGACCTGCAGGCACTCCTCCAACGGGGTCTGCGAGGCGTGGCATATAGCTGAGCCGGAAAAAATTGGCATACCGCCTAACGCCGTTGTACAGGCGGAGGGCCCGTATAAGAAGGTGAACCTAGCGGTCTTCCCAGAGATATGTGCCTCATGTCCTCTCTACGAGGCCAGAAAGTAAAATTTTTCTACTATTTCTATCCATTGAATTTAACATTTCCATAAGTTTCTCCCTGTACCTTTCGTCAATTAGCAGTTCCTCCATGGCGCTCATAAGGTCCTCAAAGGCGGTGTCCAGTATTTCCCTCTTTTCCTCATCGTCCGCAATCTCGAACGCCCTCATCAAAGTCTCGTCGCTGGGGTGAATGAGTCCCCTCCAGAACTTAGACACAGCAGCTTCAGTAACTCCAAGCTCACTCGCTAGCTCTTTCACAGACCTCTTCTTTAATAATATTTCGATTATCCTCTGTCTCGCGTCCTTGCTCAGGTTGTGTAAAAGCTTCACGAGACAATACCCGCAACTTAATTTATTGAAGTCTTGAAGAGATTCGGGGGATATGATCGCCTTTGTTTTCAATTACGGTCTTACCCTCTCCGACGTCAACGAGCCTTTAGTACCGAAAGACCACGTTGTGGTTAAGCCTGTTAAGGTCGCGTTCAACGGCATAGAGAACGCGATTTATAACGGCCAGATATGGGTTAGGCCTGGCACGGTGATTGGCGGGCTAGGAATAGTGAAGGTGATTGAGGGAGGGATCGAGTCCGACTGGTCGTCAATGGCGGGAAAGCTGGCAGTAGTCTCACCATATTCGAAGACCTACGGGGGGATCGGCTCGGAAATCAACGGAATAGCTGCCGAAAGGGCCGCAGTACCGGAAGACTCTTTATT
>CAYRZA010000055.1:0-5681 GCA_964428675.1 uncultured Desulfurococcales archaeon
AGGCCTACTCACCTTTACGTATATGATCGTAACGCCGTCGTCCGCCCTCCTCAGCTCGAGTCCCCTCTCTCTGGTCAGGGAGTTCACCAGGTCCTCTCCCAGGAACCACTCCAGACCTAAAGACGGGGAAGTGAAGAGGTAGTTGTCCTCGACGTAGAGCTGAAGGCTGTCGACCCTGAACAGGGGCTTATTGAGCAGGGGCCTGAGGTCGTCAACCGCCCTGAGCTTAGCTCCAAAAGCGTCGAGGATGTCCGGCTCGCAGTCCGCGTTGACCAGCACCCCGTAAGAGCCGTGGTCCGCCGCGTAGTACTCCCAGTACTTCCTCAGCTTAACCCAAGTATCCTTCATGCCCAACACTTCGAAGTCCTTTATTACGTCCCTGAAGTAACTGGGGTTGACGAAGAGCTCCACTTCGTTCCTCAAACCAAAAATACTCTGGTTCAGCAAGGAGAAATAAGTTGAGCGTCCGCTCCCTAGTGGAGAAGGGGAAGTTCGACAAGTTAGGCCCGGAGGACTTCACGCTAGTACTGCAAATGCTCGACGACGACTCCGTTTCGGAGAGGGCCCTTGAGGCACTTCGCTCTATCCTGGAGAGGTCTAGCGGCGTGGAGGCAGAAATGGAGGTCAATAATCTGATCAGCTACATAAGTGCGAAGACCAAGGGGGCGAAGTTGGCATTGAGGCTCTTACCTGAGGCCCTAAATAAGGCCCCTAGGGCAGCTAGCTACGCGTTTACCGTGCTCTCCTCCCTCCTGGACTCAGAGGAGCTGAGGGAAGAGGCGAAGGAGGTTGCGATCTTGTTGGCCAAGTCGTTCCCGGAGGAGGCCAGACTCATAAGGTACAAACTGGCCGTGGTTGGCGGTCAGGATCCGAGGCTGAAGGAGTTAGGCGAGAGTGTTATACTGACTAAGGGGATCACCACGAAGCACAGCCTGATAGACCTGTCAACTCCCTTCAGCGCCAGGGAAGGGCTCAGGAAAGTCGTCAGGCTGTTCCAGATAGGGCCGAGCTATCAGTTCGCCGACGCTATAGTGGCGACGGCCACCTTTAGGCCCGAAATTGCGGCGGAGTTCTTGCCTGAGATAGTCCAACTGATAGACAAATACGCGGTGAACCTCCCAGAGATTTCGCTGAGGCTTTGCGACGCCCTAGAGCTTTTGCTGGAAAAGGAGAGGGATAGGGAAGCGTATGTAGCGCCCCTGGCCAAAACCCTGACCAAGGTGAAGGATCAGGAGCTGAGGGCAAGGCTCGAGGCCATAATTAAAAAATACGCCAATGAATGAGTTCCATTTGATATGGGGCAGGTTAAGTCCCTAACCTTAACCGTTTTAAGCGACAACTTCACGTCAACTATAATACCGCCGTTAGCTGGGGAGTGGGGTTTTTCGGCATACATAGAGGCAGACGGGGTGAGAGTCCTCTACGACCTGGGCAACTCCGGAGTTCCGTTGCTACACAACGCTAAGCTCTTGGGGATAGACCTAAGCAAGGTGGACTTCGTAGTCCTGAGCCACGGGCACTCGGACCACACGGGGGCTTTAGCGAATCCCGAAGTGGTCAAACTGCTCCTCGGCAAGACGGTAATAGCGCACCCTTCAGTATTCGAGAAGAAGCTCCTGAGGTGGAGGGGGAGGCTGGACTACATAGGGGTTCCCATGAGCAGGGAAGAGATGGAGTCCAAGTTCAAGCTGATCCTCTCTAAAGAGCCCCTGGAGTTCGCTGAGGGAATCTACTTCAGCGGCGAGGTCAAGAACTACGGCTTCTCCAGGTACACGAAGGGGCTAGCGAAGGTTTCGGGTGATAAAGTTATAGAGGACGACATGCCCGACGACGTGGCTCTTTATATAAACACGTCCAGGGGACTCGTAATAGTCACGGGCTGCGGCCACAGCGGAATAAGGAACATAATAAGGCACGCTAAAGAGGTGACAGGGGTCGACAAGGTCTACGCAGTAATTGGCGGGTTCCACCTACTGAACTCGGAGCCAAAGGAAGTCGAGGAGGCAGTGAAGGAGTTAGCGAGTCTCTCGGAAAAGGTGGGCCCAGCACACTGTTCTGGCCACTTGGCAAAAGCACTGATGGCGACCAACTTTAAAGAGAAGTACGTAGAGGCGGGAGTGGGCTTCACTCTCAAAGTTTGAGCAAAAGTCTTTCCAAATTCTCGTTTTCATTTTTTGGGTTTTCATTTATTGCACTGAGTAAGTAAATTGTTCGAATCCAAACATCTTAACTCAGTTAAAAGGGGTTTAGCAATGCCATCTCGCGGTGTACCAAACAGTCTCGACAAAGTTTATAATTCACTAAAACAGGTATATCTTATGGTGATGCAGATGAAAAGGACAGAAATAGAGAAGAAGCTACCGAAGGTTTATGAGGACGACGAGGTCGAGGTCGTCATAGCCCCTAGCGAGGAGGAGGTCAGGGACTACATAATCGACCTGCTCAAGGAGGGGCCTAAGGACATAAAGGAGATCCACAGCGTGTTATACAACCTGGCGAGCGATGAGAGGATAAGGAAGATACTCTACGACTTGAAGTATAAGGGCATAGTCGAGGAGGACAAGAAGACCAAGAAGTTCTACTTGGTCAGGAACTGAAAAAGTCAGACCCTTTTGGCTTCAAGTAGTTTGTCTATTAAGGTAGTTCCTTTTCCGTCCTTTTCTATTACCTGTTTAGCCGGCGGGTACTCCAAGTAGTTTGGTATGTACTTCTGAATTCTCTCCTCGTAGGTCTCGACAAACGGGTTCTCGTAGAACACCCCTATTGGGATCCTCTCCCCCCACTCGAAGGACTTCAACATTGCCTTTGCGGCCTTCTCTTCAGCCTCTTCAGGCTTCCTAACTACCGGATCCCAGTCCTTGTCTTCGTCCAGCTTGTAAACCCTCTTGTCATACCACTCCTTGGTGTTCACGTCATTGTAGGTCGGGCAAGGCTGGAGCACGTCGATCATCGCTATTCCCTTGTGCTGAATGGCCCTCTTTATGAGCTCCTTGAGGTGGTTCACGTCGTAAGCGTAGCCCCTAGCTACGAAAGTATAGCCGGAGGCAATGGCCACAGCTATTGGGTTCACCGCATCGTTTATGTTGGGCTTCGGCAACGACTTCGTCTTAACTCCCTTCCTTAAGGTAGGAGAAGCCTGACCCTTGGTTAGCCCGTAGACTCCATTATCGTGGATTATTAAAGTCATATCAACGTTCCTCCTCCCGGCATGCACGAAATGCCCCATGCCAATCCCTAAGCCGTCGCCGTCCCCAACGTTCACTATCACCGTGAGCTCCGGGTTGGCCAACTTAATCCCTGTAGCGAAGGCCAGGGACCTGCCGTGCAGTGTGTGCACCCCGCCAATAGGTAGGTCCATGAAGTGTGGTAACTTCCCCGAGCACCCTATTCCGCTTACGATTACCACCTTCTTGGGGTCGAGCCCTAGCTCCCTTATTGCCATCTCCTCAGCTCTTAGGATGCCGAAGTTCCCGCAACCCGGGCACCAGTCGGCGAACACGGGCTTAGGCTTAAGCTCCTGCATTAAGCACCACCCTCTTCTCCCCGCTCAAGGCTTTTTTAATTCCTTCTAATACCTCGTCCGCCATGATCATCCTCCCGTTCCATTTGAGCACGTAGTGGGTCGGGAATATCCCAGTGTTCTCAGCCATAACTTCGGCCCCTTGGGCGTTATAGTTGGACTCCACCGCAATTATCGCCTTCTTATTGGCGAGCAACTTCTTCATTAGGTTCTTCGGATAGGGGTTGAACATCCTTACTTGAACGACCATAACTCCCATCTTCTCGAGCTCGTCCATTACGTCAAGTAACGCTCCCTTAGTGAAGCCCCAGGTGACCACTGCCACGTCGCCGTTCCCGAACACGTTGACCCTCTTCTCCTCAGGGATTTCTTTATCGGCGGTCTCGAGCTTCTTCATCCTCTTCTCGTACATCCTAGTCCTGTTAGTCGAGTTCTCAGTTATGTGCCCCCACTCGTTGTGTTCGTCGCCAGTGTAGAAAATACTAGCATCGCCCAACTTAACTCTGGGCGATATGCCGTCCTCTGTGAACTGGAATCTAGGGAAGTAAATCGAGTCCGGTTTAACGAGCTTGCCCCTATCGATCGGATAGGGCCCTTTGAAGAGCTTCTCATCGTTCACGGAATAACTGTTGGCCCCGACCTTCTCTACTATGTGTATTACAGGGGTCTGGTACCTCTCTGCCAAGTTCAGGGCCCAAATGGCGTCCCAGAAGGCCTCCACGTGGTCTCCAGAGGCAATGACTATCCTGGGGAACTCGCCGTGGCCGACGTTGAGCGCGAACTTGAGGTCGGCCTGTCCGCTCCTAGTGGGGAGTCCAGTGGCTGGCGCGCCCCTCATGTAGTAAGTGATCACTACCGGAACCTCGTTCATTCCAGCCCAGCTTATCCCCTCAGCCATTAGGGAGAACCCTGGACCAGAAGTCGCTGTCGCCGCCCTCGCCCCCGTAAGTGCGGCTCCCGAAGCCATGTTTATTGCCGCCAGCTCGTCCTCGGTCTGCACGACCACTACTCCTCCCTGTCTTAGGGTTTCCGCCTCCATCTCTAAGACTTCGTGGGCCTCGATGTAAACCGACTCGTCAGAGGCCGGGGTTATCGGGTAATAGGACTGGAACCTGAGGCCTCCAGCTAACTTGCCTAAAGCCACCGCGGTGTTACCGTCTAACCAAACTCTGGGCTCCTTAAGCTCTAAGGGCTTAAGGTCATAGATCTTCGGGGCCTCCTCGTAAGCCATCCTGGCCGCAATAGAGTTCATCTTTATGAACAGTTCGTTCTTGAACACGACCTTTATTGCGTCCTCAAGGGGCTCGAGGGGTAAGCCTAAAACCTTCAGCGAGGCCCCGACGGCCGCGGTGTTCTTGGCCCTCTCAGCTACTGATAAGGGCACCTTGAGCTCGTTTGCCACCTCCTGAACGATTTTCTTGTACTCCAGCTTTACTGGAGTAGCGCCGTTCTTAACGGCGTATTCTACCGCGTCGCCAACGGTTAATCCAAGCCCGGCCTTCTTCAGGACTTCCTCTTTCTGTTCAGCCATTTCGGGCTCCATTGACCTAACGAACGCTATGTTGGTGGTCGCAAGGTCTGGGTCGTAAATTATGACTTTCCTGACCTCGTCGAAATGTTGAAAGACGGTCTCAGCGTCGAAAGTGGCTAAGATATCTGTGTAACTTGTCACGCTGTGAACAGGCTTATCACTTAATATTGTCTGGAAGTAACTATGTCTTCCCTTTATGTTCGAATAGTACTCTCTGTTGCCGAACAAATAATAGCCGGCCTTCGCGACTGCCATACCGAAGAGGTTCGCGCTTGTGTCAACGCCCTGACCTTGTGTACCACCTATCATCCAGCTGACCTTAATCGTCACATTTCTTAGTTAGGGCGTAATGATAATAAGCTTGCTGTCTGAGAATCATTTCAGCATGAGTTTCACGACGAGGACGACTACAATAGCAGTCAACAAGAACAGAACGATCAAGAGAACCGTAGCTAGATTAAGCGTGAAACCCGATGGGGGCGTGTAAACGTAAATTGTGATGTTCGCGGGCTCGGCCACGAAGGCTTTCAAGTAGTTCGAGGACACTTGGTATCCCAAAAGGGAATAGGAAGGGCTAGCGGTCAAGTTAACGAAGTCTGCAGGTAAAGGAATAGTTATTACAGCTGGCTC
>CAYRZA010000056.1:0-5628 GCA_964428675.1 uncultured Desulfurococcales archaeon
ACGCCGTGCGACAAAGTTTTACTGCTCCGCGTAGTCCTTGATTACCTGAAGCTAAGTGAAGCTAGGGTTTCTCGTTAATCCGTACGCCGGCGCTGGAGGGAGGAGTGGACATAAGGGTAGTGACGACTTAGCTATGTTAAACCCGGAGACGCCGAAGAGGATCTCGAGGTTCTTTTACCACGCGCCCCGAAGTGCGGTTTACGTCACGGCCTCCTGTCTTATGGGGAGAGCGTACTTTCCAGAGGGGTTCGCATTTATTGACGTAGGTATAGGATGCAAAGATAGAACGACGAGAGAGGACACGATAGAGGCAGTGAAGAAGTTCGTAAGCTACGGAATTGACCTAATAGTCTTCGCCGGAGGAGACGGCACGGCCAGGGACATAGCTGAAGCCCTCGCGATGGTCGGATCGGAATTACCGATTCTCGGCATACCCACAGGCGTCAAGATGCACAGCGGGGTGTTCGCCGAGTCGCCCGAAAAGGCTGGAGAACTCGTCTCGGGCTTCCTTAGGGGCACTGTCGGGATAAGGAGGGCGGAGGTACTTGATCTGGACGAGGAGAGCTACAGGAAGGGTGTTTACCTAGTAAGGAAGTACTACACAGTGACTACACTCGCCGGCGTGGGAGCTGTGGGCTCTAAGGTGGAATTAAGGAGCCAGGAGGACGAGTTACAGGGAATAGCGGAGTACTTCAGGGAATTCCTTTACGACCCCGAGCTGACTTACGTCTTTGGCCCTGGCAGTACGGTCAAGTACCTGGAGAGGGAGCTGTTCTCTGTCTCCGGTCCCTTCCTCTCAACCGATGTAGTGATAAAAGGGGAGTTAAAAGTGACCAACGCTAGCTACTACGACTTGCTACGCTTAACCGGGGAGTTAAGGCTTGTAGTGACGCCAATAGGGGGTCAAGGGTTCCTCTTCGGCAGGGGTAATCAGGAGATCGGGCCGGAGTTCCTCAGGCGTGTCGGCAAGGAGAACATAATAGTCGTCTCTACCAGGGAAAAACTGAGGACTTTCGAGTGCCTGAGGATAGATACCGGCGATGAAGAGGTGGACAGACTTCTATCTGGTACATATAAAATTCTAGTGGATTATAATGAGTTCTACGCGATGTACACCTGTTGATATTACCAATTTAAAAGTAAGAGGGAATTTTACGGGACTTTACCTGGCTTCACAATAAATTATTTGATGAGATTCGAAACATAATGGTAGATAAGGACGACTTTGCCATTCAGCGATATACTGGGGAGTTAAGCGAGGAGAAGCTCAAGACCGGTCCAAGGTCGAAGCTTATGGACGCCATTCTAGTGCTCCTTTACGCCAGGCCGCTGAGGACTTCCGAAATAGCCTCGAGCCTGGGGTACCCCTCAAAGTACATCAGCAGCTACATGAGTTACTGGAAGAAGAAGGGGCTAGTTTACCAGGAGGGAGGCAGATGGTACCTGACTCGAGAAGGAGAGAGCATTGCTAGGGAAATTATTGAAAATATCAATAATTCTAGGTTTACTGAGTATTTAGCTTTAGCCCGTATGATAATGAACGAACAGGTTGGACAGACAAAGAACGACAAGAGTGAACAAAGGACGGAAAAACTCGACAAAGGAGTTTTGTCGTTCTTTGTCAACCAAACCAAATCTGCTAACAAAGAAACACAAAAGCCAGACCCTCAGGTTTGTCTAAAGGAAATCGTCGCAAAACTTGACGACGATGAGAAAGAGATATTCAATTTCTTGCTAAATAAATATATGCAATGGGGGTCCACTTACCTCTACTTAGATCAGATTCAAGAGGAGACCGGAGCCGACGTCGGCTGGCTTTTCAAGGTCTTAAGGAGGCTTCAAACCAAGAAGCTCCTCTATTTATATCACGACCCCAAGCTGGGCGTCAGGGTAGGGTTTACGCAGAACGTAAAGGAGATGCTCGAGTCCTGTAAATAATTTACTTCTACAACTGTTTTGTCTGACCAGTCCCACCTTATTGTTTCCTTATCGTTTTTATATGTTTCACTCTTTTTATCCTAATTTTTATACAAACCGTCCAATCACTCCTGGCCTCTTTTGTCAACAAGTAGTAGTAGTAATCTATTTTAGTGATAGAGAGGCAAAGCAAAACGCTGAAGGTGAGCATATGTCCGATCCGAGTAAGTCCTTGAAGATCTCAGAGGAAGACATGAACAAGGTCCTCGCCAAGGCCGAAAAGGAGGCCGAGAAGAAGGATCAGAAGAGGCAGTGGATAGAGAGGATGATAAAGAGCGCTAAGTCGTACTATAAGCTCTGCCCATACTTCGACAGGAAGTCGAACCAGTGCTTCTTAGAGCTCAACAGCAAGTGTACTAGGGACGGAAGGTACGAGAACTGCCCTGTTTTCATAAAATATCTAGAGGACAGGTACAACGAGTACGTGACCAAAAAGAAGATGCTGCCGAAGGACTTCCTAGACTTAGGTCAGCCAATCTGAAATAGTAAACAGATATATATTGCTTGTCTTGCCGAGAGGGAAAAAGAAGGAGGAAGCCAACGGCTCACAGGACCAAAAGCAAAAGAAGAGGACAACTAGAAAGGAGAAGTTAGTAGATCCTTATGAGCTCTTAGACGAATACTGGAAAGACGTGGTTTCCGCGTTGGGCTTAGACCTATTGGGACTAAGCGATGAGGAATTCAAGGAGCTGATCAAGGAGCCTTTTGTCTCCGCGGTAGGGGAAGTTAAGACTAAGCCTAAAGTGTCCACGATAATAGGCAGGCTCAACGCGAACAGAGAAGCGTTGTTTTCGGTTTTGGCGGCCAAGCTTACCACGATGAAAGAAGTCGAGAAGATGTCCGACACTCAGTTGGAGTTCGTAGTATATTACATAAGGGAAGCGATTAGGGGGTTAGGGCCTAAGCTCTACGAAGAGTGCGTGAAGAGGAACAGGAATGACCTAATAGATATTCTTAGGACCAAGTGGTCCGAGTTCGGCATTAACTCCCCGGTTAAGTGCCCCAGGTGCGGGTTCCAGGCAGTGATGCCGGATTACGTCTGCTATATTTGTAAGTATCAGGTACCGGAGAGGGAGGTAAAGAAACAAATAGGCATGCCGGAAGTCCTCAAAGAGTACGCCCAGTTGGATCCGGAGGGCTTCAAGGAGATCCTGTCCTCAGGTCACTTTTATTACACTTGGTCCGGCATAATACCGCCTAGCAAAGTCAAGCAGATAACCGGGGAGTTAATATTCGAGATTACCCTGAGTAAGGCTGATAAAGAGGCGCTCAAAGACTTGAGCACCTCCGGCAAACCTCGCCCTCAGTGATCAGCGCGCCACAGACCTTGCACCTCTTCTTCGCAAGCTTTGTTATCACCTCATAGGACCTCCAGTAAGCCCTGGCCTGTTCCTGACTGGAAGCGAAGTAGTCCGTTAGCCAGTCGAACAAGTCAGTGAAAAGTTGGTCTTCGAAGGACAGCTTGAACTCGCCGAATGCCCTTAACTCGGCAATCGTTGTGGAAGATAAGGGCGACACCACAAGGGAGCCATTATAGGAATACGTGGGAGGGGAGAACACCAAATAATCGTGTATCCCCTTGATTATGGAATAAAGGGTAAAAGCTGAGAAGAACTCCGAGGTGAACGGAGCGATCACCGGCTTCCCCGAGTCCCGCGACTCCATTATGAGCTTCCATATCGCATCAAACGGGTCGCCGGATTCCAGGAACTTCACGTCAACCCTCATGTCGCACTTGTAGCATGACCTCTTTACGACTATCGAGGTCACGTCCTTCAGGGGTTCCCAGCCCTTAGGTATAGCGACCTCCACAGACTTCTTCCAGCCCACTGCCCCGGCCTGATGCAGGATCGACTTGGCCCTGGCCAGTATTTCGTCCCTTGCGCAGACGCTACAGAGGGCCCTTCCCCCTACCCTGAGCTCAGCCTCTCTCTTCCCACAACGCGAGCATATCACGAATAAATCTCGTCATAGAAAGATTTATATATAACCGATCTTAACGTTCAACAGCTCAGGTGAGGTAGATGTCAACTCCAGTCCTATTACTTAAGGAGGGCACTAAGAGGTCTGCCGGAAGGGAAGCGTTAAGGAACAACATATTGGCTGCGAGGACTTTGGCTGAGATGCTAAGGAGCAGCTTAGGACCCAGGGGTTTGGACAAGATGTTAATAGACAGCTTCGGTGACGTTACCATTACGAATGATGGCGCTACTATAGTTAAGGATATGGAGATCCAGCACCCCGCCGCCAAGCTCCTCGTTGAGGCAGCGAAGGCCCAGGACGCGGAAGTAGGAGACGGCACGACGTCTGCGGTCGTCCTTGCGGGCTTACTTCTGGAGAAGGCCGAGGACCTTCTTGATCAAAACATACACCCAACTATCATAATCGAAGGTTACAAGAAGGCGCTCAACAAGTCGCTTGAAATTCTCTCCACCATAGGCAGGGCAATAGACGTCAGGGACCTGAAAGCCCCAGCCACTAGGGAGGAGCTGAAGAGGATCGTTTACACCACCATGTCCAGCAAGTTCCTGTCAGAAGGTTCGGCCCTCGACAAGGTCATGGACATAGTAATCGATGCGGTTACTAGGGTAGCTGAGCCCCTGCCAACAGGGAACTACAACGTTGACCTCTCTTTGATAAAGATCGATAAGAAGAAGGGCGGCTCCATTGAGGACTCAATGCTGGTTAATGGAATAGTACTCGACAAGGAGGTCGTGCATCCCGGCATGCCCAGGAGGATCGAGAAAGCGAAAATAGCGATTCTCGATGCCGCATTAGAAGTGGAGAAGCCGGAGATCTCCGCTAAGATAAGCATAACGAGCCCCGATCAGATTAAGGCCTTCCTCGATGAAGAGGCCAGGTACCTAAAGGAGATGGTGGACAAGCTAGCGTCCATAGGCGCTAACGTGGTCATTTGTCAAAAGGGAATTGACGACATAGCCCAGCACTTCTTGGCGAAGAGGGGAATAATGGCGGTCAGGAGGGTCAAGAGAAGCGACATAGAGAAGTTGGAGAAAGCCCTGGGCGCTAGGATTATTAGCAGCATAAAGGACGCCACGCCAGAAGATCTAGGCTACGCAGAGCTGGTGGAGGAGAGAAGGGTAGGAAACGAGAAGATGGTGTTCATAGAGGGTGCCAAGAACCCGAAGGCTGTTAACATATTAATTAGGGGATCCAACGACATGGCGCTCGACGAGGCGGAGAGGAGCATTAACGACGCGTTATACGCGTTGAGGAACGTGCTCATGGAGCCTAGGATAGTAGCAGGTGGAGGCGCTGTCGAGACCGAGCTGGCCATGAGGCTGAGGGACTACGCGAGGACTGTGGGAGGGAAAGAGCAGTTAGCGATTGAGGCCTTCGCGTCAGCCCTAGAGGAGATACCGATGATACTAGCTGAGACCGCCGGCATGGAGCCGATACAGACCCTCATGGATCTGAGGGCCTTGCACAGCAAGGGCCTAGTCAACGCTGGAGTCGATGTGATCCGCGGCAAGGTAGCGGAGGACATGATGGCACTCAACGTAATAGAGCCCGTAAGGGTAAAGGCCCAGGTGCTTAAGAGCGCGACCGAGGCCGCTACTGCAATCCTGAAGATAGACGACCTGATAGCCGCTGCACCGCTCAAGAGCGAGAAGAAGGGCGGAGAGAAGG
>CAYRZA010000057.1:0-5514 GCA_964428675.1 uncultured Desulfurococcales archaeon
CCTGTAGCGGGGAGCGACTACTTCTTTAACGGTACTGCGCTCTTCATAGCTGGAGGGTACATAGGGTACAGCACCTTCACTTCTTCAGCTTTCCTCTACTACCCTGCGACGAACGAGTGGGTTCAGTTACCTAACGCTCCAGGGGCCCTAATGGGCGGCTCGGTAGCCTACGTCAACGGTGTTTACATTGTGGTAGGCGGGCTGTTCCTCTACGAGGGGTACAACTACCCAGGGTCGATACTAACCTTCAACGGCACTTCCTGGCAGATCAGTCCGCAGAGGGAGAACGTGAGCACGACCTTTGCGGCCAGCGTTCAGGTAGGTAATAAGCTCTATATTATAGGCGGGCTTTCGAACGAGAACCTCCCGACCAATGCAGTGCAGGTCCTGTCGTTCCACTTCCCGCCGTTGATACCGACCATTATTTCAATCAGGCCAATAAACGACGGCTTCGTGATTAACTGGACCAACGTGAACGCAACGGGCTACATTATTTACATTTACTACAACGGAAGCTTACTAACGACGTACACCGTCGGGAACACCACTTCAGCCGTCGTGAATGGCCTGCAGAACGGCGTCACTTACACTGTTAGAGTTCAGGCCTACAACCAGTACGGCTTTAGCCCCATATCCGCTCCGGTTCAGGTCACTCCACTAGCTACTCCACCAAAGCCGAAAGTCAGCGTTTCCGTGGGCAACCATGAAGCCACAGTTTACTGGTCAGTGGAGGCCGTTAACACCCCGATAGACGGCTTCTACGTAATCCTGGCCAACACGAGCGGCATAATAGAGACCTTGACCTTACCGTCTGACGCGAGCTCCTACACCTTCCTTGGCCTGAAGCCCGGAGTTATGTACATAGTTGAAGTGATAGCGTTTAACCAAGCTGGGAACAGCACGCCGGCAGTAAAGGAGTTCTACGTGGTCGGCCTGCCTCAGTTAAACGTGACTATAATAAAGAAGGTCGACGGGTTCACGGCTGTTTGGAACTCCACTTACCCCGCTAACTTCACCGTGCTGCTGTACAAGGGCGACGAGCTCTTGGTCAACGAGAGCCTGGGACAAAAGCAGGAGTTTACGTACAACGGGCCGTTCGGTATCTATAATTTAACCATAATTGCATCGAACCAGGCGGGAACAACGGTGAAGAGCGTTAAAGTGGTCTATTACTTACCCCCAACGAAGCCCGAGGTAAACGTGACCGTGACTCCGAGGGGTTTGATCTTCAACATCTCGAGCGAGTACGCCCTGAACTATTCCGTCTACTACGGCGATCTCCTCCTTAACTCCAGTAGCAACGGAAGCGTGCTAGTTCAGAACCCGATATTGAACGGGAAGAGTTTATACAAAATAGTCGTCTCGAACCCAGGAGGGAGTAACTTCACTTACGTCAACGTAACGCTCAGTACGTTAACCGTGGTGCAGACCGTTAAGGTCTATGAGGGGGTCGCTTTCGGTAACGTGCCCCAGTTTAAGATACCTGAGAACGGCCTGGCGCTCGTGGTAGGTATAATAATCGCGTTAGGCGCTCTAATAGGGTTCGTGGCTGCGACCAGAGGCTAAATTGTTTTTTATAATGGGGCCGGCGGGATTTGAACCCGCGACCACGGGCGTTCTAGCCCTAGGGATCCGTCCCCAGGCCCGCATCCTAGTCCAGGCTAGACGACGGCCCCACTATTCACTCACCTCTTCGCTTTTAAATTGTTATCGCGTATTCCAAATACTTTCGGCTAACCCCCCGTTAGAAGTTTATTGGGAGGAATGAAGCTTGAAAAACCCTCGTATTACATACTGATCCACCTTATATAATATTACTAAGATTGTATTTGGTGAGCGAAAAATTCCCGTGATATACGTTTGCAAGAACTGCGGCCACGTATTGTTTAAGTTCGAAAAGGTAGGGCAGGACTTCTACGGGGTTAGGACGCCGAGCGAGATAAAGAACATGTATGGCAACAGGTGCCCGAAGTGCGGCCACGAACTAAATGTTCCTGACCTCAAAGACATTACGATAATTAGGAGAAGCGAGAAGCTTAAGCTCATCAAGTACCATGCCCAAGTCCCTGGTCCTAGCGTAAGTCTTCGCTAGCTCGACTAAGCCGAAAGCGCTGAGCACAGAAGTCACGTTCTTCGGGCTCTCCTTTATGGTCGCGGAGTCGAAGTCCAACACGACCAGGTCGCCGTCATCCCTCACGATCACGTTTTTCCAAGGCCTCGATAGTTCCTTGTGCTCTATTTTCAAGCCCTCGAGTTTCCAGGCCTTAATCACTAGGGTAGGGAGGAGATTGATGTCCTGCCTCGTCATGTGTCTCCCTTTTATGTAGTCCATGAGGATGAAGTTCCTGCCGTAGTCGTATACCTTCGGCGCAACGGGAAACGCTAGGCCTTGAAGCTTCGCCTCTATTTCTAGGCTCTCCTTAGGCGAGTCGACCCTCCTTATCTTCACTGCCTTGAGGTCCTCAGTGAGCACCACTATGCCAGTCTTCCCCTTCCCCAAAGCCCTTATCCCCTTCTTGACCTCGAAGGAGCCGAACGAGTAGGCCTTCCTTATTCCGTGCTCCCTGAGCTCCCTCTCGATCTCCTCACTGTAGTATGGGTAAATGAACTCCCTCACGTCAACCAGAACGGCCTCTTCGCCAGGAACCTCCCTAGCTCCTCCTCTCTTACCTCCTTTATCCATTCCGCGTCCTCAATCTCGACTCTCGTCTTGAACTTTAATGTCTTGATAACGAGATCCTTAGCGTCCGGGTTCTTCCTCCTCTTTATAGCGTAGAGCCTCCCGTCTTCCCCTACCCAGACGTAATCGTTCTTCCTGGCGAAGTCCTCGGCCCTCTCCCCTTCATAGAACGGGGGGCCTTGATTTAGGTACCAGTTCCCTATTTCCTTGCTCTCCAGCTGGACGGCTATGAATACCCTGTCCCCTTTGACCCAGGCCCCTATGTCGATCACCTTGAACTGGTTCTCAGTCAGCACGTTCCTCAGCGTGTCGAGGTTCCGATAGATCTGCCCCCACAGTACGTCCTCAACTACGTTCTCTAGTACCCTAAGCTTTACTAGAAGCACGTCACCCCTCAGCTCTCCTACCCTTTTCACCTCTGGTGGGAAGAAGAAGTCGAGCGAGGGGTTCTTCAAATAAGCCCTTGAGGCGAGGACGAACTCTGCCAGCCTCTTGAGCGAGACTGCGGAGGCGGCGTTCCTCCTGGGGTCTACGGGGTCTGGAATTATGAGTGGATCGGTAAAATCCCTCTTGGGCTTTGCAGTGGGTATGAAAACCGGAGGTCTCCAGCCCGTCGCCGCGGAGAGGACGTTCCTGAAGGAGCCGTAGTAGTAAACCAAGAGCTCCGCTACGTATCCCGAAAACCCCTTCACCTTTATCTCCGCACCGTAAACCCCTATGCCCTTCATGAACTTCTTAAGAAGCCTTACCTCGTCCCTCTGCTCAGGGGTCAGGTTCTTAAGCACGAACTCCGTGTGGAAGGGGGTCCTGTCAACTGGAGTAACGGCCTCCTCGCCTGAGCTGACCCTGAGGGCTGGCACGACCTCGACGTTAACTCCGTCGACGTTCAACGTTAAGTAGGGGTGGTCGGCGTAGGCAATTACGTGGTCGTATTTGGAAAGCCTCTCCAGGAGTACCTTCAAGGCGTTCTCCTTGAGCCAGTCCCTCCCGACCTCCTTAGGGAAAAAGACGAATATGTCGAGGTCTGCGTCCCCGCTCAACCAAGTGCCCTTCTTGAAGGACCCCTCGACTCTCGCGTCTAGGCCATCTAAGTCCCTTAAGACCCTCTTGGCGACCTCGCTTAGCCTCTTCTCCTCCTCAGGCCTGGGCCTTATTCTCTTTAATACTTCCTCCTCTATCAATTGCCTTCACTTCGTGGAGGACTTCATATATTGGGCCCTTTGGAGTTAACGTGCTCTTGAACAGCTTCACGGAGTCCACGTTGAACGTCCCGACCTCGTAGTTCTGATAGCTCATAATGACTTGTGGCAGGGTACCGTAGTTCCCCTTAACCCTGGCCAGGGTCAGGTGGGGCTGGAACTCCTTTTCGTCCTGTGGCCTAATTCCCCTAGCGTTCAGGCCCTTGACTAGCTGTTTGTGAAGCTCCGCCAGCCTCTCCGCCCCCTCCTTCACCCCTATCCAGACTACCCTGGGCCTAAATGCGTTGGGGAACGCTCCCAGGCCGGACAGCCTAACGGTGAAGCTGGGGAACTTGAGCTCCGAGACCGCCTCCTTCACGTCCTTTAGCAGCGACTCGTGAACCTCGCCTATGAAGAGAAGGGTTAAGTGCAGGTTCTCCGGCTCTACGGGCTTGAGGTCTGCCCTTGAAGACATGACGGCCTTCATCAGGAAGTCGATCTTGCTGTCATAGGGCACGTCTATGCCCACGAAGAGGCGTAACAATAAGAACTCCCCGTTTTAGGGTTTAACGTGAGTTCTATTAAACTAATCCTGCTCACCGGAATGCCGGGCTCCGGCAAGGACACGTTGAGCGACGAACTGAGGAGGAGGGGTTACAAGGTAATCGTAATGAGCGAGGTGCTGAAGGAGAGGTACTCCAAGGAGGCTTTGCCGGGGGAGAGGCTTATGGACTTCGCCTTCAGGATGAGGAAGGAGCACGGAAGGGGAGTAGTTGCAAAGATGACGTTGGAGAAGATAAGGCCTGAGGACAGGGTGGTAATAATTAACGGCGTCAGGAACTGGGAGGAAGTGGAGACTTTCAGGGAGTTCGGCAGGGCAGTTCTGATAGCCATCCACTCGCCGCCTGAGCTAAGGTATAGGAGGCTCATGGAGAGGAGGAGGACTGAGGACATGAAGTACGACGACCTCAGGAAGAGGGACTTCGAGGAGCTGGAGATGGGCATCGGGGCCGTTATAGCGCTAGCCGATTACGTAATAGTGAACGACGGGACGCTGGAAGAATTCATTAGAAGAGGTGTCGAACTAGTGGAGAAGGTGATCAGAGATCCCTAAGGTAAGGGCTGAAGTGCTGGTTTGGCCTTCTGAGGACAAGGAGAAGGTGTTGCTCGCCCTTTCCAACGTCTTCGACTACGAGAGGATAAGGGAGGAAAAAGAGGGCTACGCGGTGAAGCTAATAGCCGAAGCCGATAGCCTCAACGCCCTGAAGAAACTTCACAGGCTCCTCAGGGAGGAGAGGATCCTGGACTCAGCGAGGAAGCACCTGCTCAGCGGAATAGACGGGAACACGTTGACGTTTATGCTGAACAAGCAGGTGGCATATATAGGCAAGGTGGTCTTCGCGGACTCAGAAAAGGAGAGCCCCCTTGGGCCGATTAAGATAACAGTGGAGACCAAGAATCCGAAGGCGGTTGTGGATTGGTTGGCCCCCAAGACCGCCAGGGGAGTCCCGCTCTGGGAGAACCCAATGCCTACGGAATGATCAGGGAATCGTAGGGCTGGGGAGCTACGGTCTTGCTGAAGAACCTTTTAGCTTCGTATAGCAGGGGCTCGACGCTCTCGTACCTCGCGCTGTAGTGGTAAAGGGATAAATTGCC
>CAYRZA010000058.1:0-5423 GCA_964428675.1 uncultured Desulfurococcales archaeon
AACAGTATTCTATCATAGCCAATAGCTTTGGAGCCCTAGGGCGGAACAAGTATATTGTCTAGAGTCAAAGAGGTTAAGTCCAATTCCACTACAACCCTTATAACTCCTCTAGCGTATTACGAATTATGAGTCAAACGCTAACCGAGGTAGCTAGTATCCTGCTGAACTATCTGCCAGTCCTGCTGTTCTTCGCAATGTTCCTTTTCATGATCTACATGACTACCAGGGTTCAAGTGGGCTTAGGCTTAGGAAGGAGACAGGACAGGAAGGTCTACTTGCCCCCTCCAGTGAGCTGGGACTCCATTTATGACATGGAAGACGTGAAGAAGAGGCTTTTGGAGATAGTAGACTGGGTAAACGCTAGGAACAAGCCTTACGGTTTGATCCTCTTCGGCCCTCCAGGCACAGGGAAGACGGCAATAGCCAAGGCTCTAGCCAACAAGCTGGGCTGGAAGTACATGGAACTGAGGGCCAGGGACGTCATGAGCAAGTGGTACGGCGAGAGCGAGTTCTTGCTGGAGTCCTTCTTTGACGAGATCCCCTTAGTTGCGCCAGTAGTCGTCTTAATCGACGAAATCGACGGCTTCGGGATGAGCAGGGAGGGAGAGCTCCACGAGGTGACTCATAGACTCGTCAACATAATGCTCACTAGGCTTCAGGAGCTCCACGAGAGCAACGTTAAGGCCATAATAATCGCTACTACTAACTTACCACAGGAGCTCGACGAGGCCTTATTGAGGCCAGGAAGGTTCGACGAGGTGATTTACGTAAAGCTACCCGACGAGAACGCGAGGAAGGAGATATGGAAGGGTTTAGCTGGCGACGACGTGGACTACGAGCTCTTGGCCAAGAACAGTAACAGGCTCACTCCTGCAGACATAAAGGCAATAGTCGAGACCGTTAAGAACAGGGTAGAGTTCCAAGAGAAGAGGAAGCCCACAACTGAGGACTACCTTAAGGAGTTGGCCTCCTATAAGCCATCTGTCAGTATTCAGTCGCTACTCAAATTCGAGGATATCGGGAAGAAATACTCCAGGCATAAAGTGGCCGAAAAGCCTTACTTGGTTAAAGACGTCAGATGGAGCGACTTAGGTGACTTAGAGGAGGTGAAGAAGGAGATAAGGGAAGCTGTGGAGACTCCGCTAAAGTACAAGGACTTGGCTAAGACAATAGGGGTCAAACCGGTAAAGGGGCTGTTGCTTTACGGTCCTCCAGGCACAGGCAAGACGAGTATAGCTAAGGCGCTAGCAAACGAACTGAACGCATCTTTCATAATTCTTTCTCACGAGGAGCTATCTAGGGTCGGACCTTATGAGGCCCCTAAGGTAATTGCCGAGAAGTTCGCGCTGGCTAGGGAATACGCCCCAGCAATAGTCTTCATAGATGAGATAGACTCATGGGCCAAGGCCAGGGAGCTCAACGAGTGGAGAAGCGCACTGACCGAGCTGCTGACCCAGATGGACGGGATAAGGGAGCTCGAGGACGTAATAGTCATAGCTACGACGAACAGGCCTTGGGATCTTGACCCAGCCTTACTTAGGCCGGGGAGGTTCGATAAACTGGTCTACGTTCCCCCGCCGGACTTCAACGGCAGGAAGGACGTATTAAGGGTGTTACTGAGGGGCCTGAGTTACGATGAGAGCATTCTCGACGAGTTGGCCAAGAGGACTGAGAACTTCACTCCAGCAGACCTCAAGGCGTTAGTTGACGAAGTCAGGAGGAATCTGTTCAATGAGGCCCTTCAGACTAATGTCCCCAGGACGCACGTAACTTTAGAGGACTTCCTCAAGGTTCTGGACAAGATAAGGCCTAGCGTAGACCCGAGGACTCTGGCCCTTTACGAGCAATGGAGGAAAACGAGGGCTTAAAAAACGAGCCTGAACTGCTTGAACGCTTTGAACAGTATGAAGCCCAGGATCCCCATCATTATCGCCATCATAATGAAGCCCGTGAGCTGTTCCGAACTCGGGGACCACGGGGAGAAGCTAACTGGCGGGTTTGAGTAGAAGGGGTAAGCTACTAGCAGGGCTATAGCTAGCGTCGAGTCGCCTATCAGCCAGAGCACTAGAAGGGTTATCTTTTCTATATACTTCATGGAGTGAACTGAAACGCCTATTAAGAACCCCGCGAGGAACACAGTAACAGTGTCTAACGCCCTGTAAGCGTAGTCGATTGAGCTGAGAACGTAAAGGTCAGGTATGTGCCAGAGGACTATTATTGCCGCTCCCAAGTAAGCCGGGTAGCTCTTTCTAGAATAGAAGTAGTAATAGCCTATTAGGCCCCCAGAAAAAGCTAGGGCGTAATGAGATGCCATTAAAGGCGTTGGATTAGTGAAGTAGTACGGCCCTATTATTGGGTTCTCAACGAGCAAAACCATTATAATCGAGGCTATTAGGGCCTTAACGTTTCCTTTGCTCCTTGATATCACACTTCCTCCTTGACGTAATTCCTTAAAATCCCTATTCCAGAAACCTCCACCTCAACGACGTCGCCATGCTTTAAGAACTTCTTCCCGCTGAACTCGGCTACTCCAGCCGGGGTTCCCGTGGCAATGACGTCACCCGGTTTCAACGTGATTCCCTGGCTGGCGTAACTAACCAACTCCTCTATGCTGAATATCATGTCTTCAGTAGTTCCCTCCTGTACAACTTCGCCGTTCACTCTAGTCACTATCTTAAGCGGTAAGTTCACCTCTTCTTTAGGCACCACCCAAGGGCCTATGGGCAGGCCCGTGTCCAAGTCCTTTCCCATGACCCAATTGAGGCCGAGCTTGGGAACTCCAGGGAACTGATAATCACGATAGCTTACGTCGTTAAGTATTGTGAACCCGAACACGTAGTCCATCGCCTTTTCCCTTGGGATATATTTGCCCCTCTTCCCTATTACTATCCCTATTTCGCCCTCATAGTCCACCCTCTTCAGACCTCTAGGTAAGATTATGAAGCCGTTGTGAGGCACGAAGGTGTTAGGCGTCTTAACGAAGAAATAAGGATATGAAGGCGCCTCAAACGAGCCCTCAGCCTTATGGCTCCTGAAGTTCACGGCGGGCATCAGCACTTTTTCTGGCACCACTGGCACTAAGAACTCCTTGACCCTCACTTCGGCCAACTCGAGCTTAGAGAGGAGGTCGTAGTTCGCTATTACCGAGTTGGGGTTTGAGAACAAGCAGTCCAACCCTTCTCTGAATACGGTGAAGGTCTTCCCGTCCTTGACGAAAACAACCCTCGTGGAGTGATCTTCAAGTCTTGCAAGCGCTACCTTCATCTTAGTTAGACGTATAAACGGGAGTAAAAACATTGTGTTGTTCGCCTTGGAGGCTTACGACACGGTATATTTCCTGATGACGAAGATGACACCGGGGTCAGCTGCCGCCTTCGAGGCCAACTCTACGAAGTTCATCTTCATGAAGGAAGACGAATATAGCGTGAAGCTCGTTTATTGTCTAGAGGGCGAGGTCAGGGAAGAGAGGTTCAGGTTCAGGGAGGACGAGGCGAACAGAGTGGCGAACGAGATCCTCATGAGGTTAAACGAGATATCGAACCGTGAAGTAAAGGAGCTGAAGCTCCTGAAGCAGGTAGACTTTTCGGAGTGCGTGCCAAAGAGGGAGGAAAAGAGGACCCGCAGGGAGTTGAGGACCGATGAAATACTGGCTAAGCTGAGCGAAGTGCCTAAACCGTACTCGTTCATTCCTCTCCTGTCCTACAAAGGCCAAATATTGGGGTTCGTGCCCGAGGGCCCAGCGATATTGCCCGGCGAATGGAGGTCGCCATCCTTAATCGGCGATGGCGTTAAAGGACTTAGCATAAGCCCAGACCAGTTCGCCAGGGCTTTTGCGTATTTCAAACTCGACCCCAAGAAGGGCCTGTCGGTGTTAAGGTATGATAGCCTCGTCTTCTTCTCGGCCTTTCACGTCGACCTTGGGGAAACCGGCAGTAAGGTCAAGTGGGAGAACAGGGAAATACCTGAAAGGAAGGGGAAGTTTATTGTATGTAACTCAGCAGGAAGGTGTCACTTCGAGGAATTGAACTACTTAACGTTCGATCAGCTAGTTCCAGGGACTTTGAACTTCGGTTGGTTCGTTAAGGACGCGAACGCAATGATTAGATTAGGAGGAATAGCGCTGAAGGACTCCCAAGAGGCCGCAGACCTCATGGTAAGGTCGCTTTACACGCTTTCGAACGGTGGAGAATTGGACATAAAGGCGTTTTCCTCTGTGGCGGATTTCTTTATAAACAACTTAGTGTCAAAGCACATGCCTTCAAAGGAGCTCAGGGAGTTCATTGTAGTCACCTCTAACCCGACATATTTGGACGTAGTAACTTCTGTTAGCCCCTCCAGCATTAGGATAGAAGACCCTAATGTGCCATGGGGTGGAAGTGGCGTGAGGGCCACGTTGTTTAACGAGGTATTGAAAACGTTGAAGTCCATCGGGTATTTCAAATCACTATTCCTATGATTGATACAAACCTTTTTATACATATGTTAGAACACCAACGTGTGTTAGGCCTCTTACAGTGGTTCGCAATACTCTACGACACCGTGATGATGGCGATAAACTTCATCATCATATGGAAGGTCGTCAGGAGCGAGTACGTAAGCCCTAGAGCACTGCTGTTCTTCACCTCGATAATACTCTACATGGCCGCCGAGTCCTTCGTTATCGGGTACGTTGTGTTCTACCACGGCAGTCCGCTCGTTGAGCTTCCCGCTCTAGCTCTGGCCTCGATCCCACTGATAGCTTCGGCCTCCGCTAAGTCTGAGAGGATTAGGCTGGGTGCGTCCATGGCCTACTCTTTCCTCTTCTCGTCATCTATCGTGGTCGATGAGGTCGCCATGGGCTACTTGTTCGCAGGGGCTTTCTCCATAGACGCGGGTAACTGGCTTGTCGACTCTGTCAGCAACATAGCCTTCGGCGTAATGATGCTGGCGGACGCGGTCTTCTTCTTGGTGGCATCTAGGAGAAAAGACAAGGCCGAATGGGCGGGCTTTACGTTCGCGGCTTCTATGGCGTTCCTACCTAACGTGGTCTTCGTTTACGGCAAGGCGATGGAGCTTGCTTTTTCCACAGTGGCCTCAGTTATAATGGTAATCAACATCGTGTTGCTATACCTCCTGCAAATGGCAGGCTTCACTTTAAGGAAGCAGCTATTTGCACTTTCATTAGCTGTGTTTAACTTCGTCATGATGCTCGGCTTGTCGCACTACGCCGTAACGATGGACCTCCTGGGCATCTCGTTGGCTACCTTCGTATCGATGTTCTGGTACCTCTTCCTGGAAATATGGAACCCTGGCGAAATCAAGATAAACTTTAGGCCAGGCATTACCTTCGCGTTCTTGGTTTTCATAAACTTAGCCGAGCTCACAATGGGTTTCGGCGAGACCGTGTTGGGCTTCAATTACTCCTTTTCAATATTTCATCACAT
>CAYRZA010000059.1:0-2897 GCA_964428675.1 uncultured Desulfurococcales archaeon
GGGAGTGTAGTCTCAGCCTTAACGAAGAGGTTGCTCTTGGTCCCAGACCTGGCGTCTGATATGACGATCTTAAGTCCTCCCTCTATCTCGGTCATGGTCACCATTGCCCTCTTCGACTTGGCCTTTCCGAGCACTTTCTTTAGGTCGCTTATCTTGACCTTGAAAGCTGACGGCTTGTCTATGGTGTATTCGGTCATGACGGTCTTCGGTATGCTGAGAACGCCCATTAGAACCTTATCGTCTGTTAGATACCTCGCGAATATCCCGTCTTCGGTGAAGTTAAACGTGATCTCGTCAGAGATCCTCACCATTCCTGAAATCAAGTAGTAAAAGTCGTTCGCGTTGGGGTAGATCGCGTTTATCACTCCTCCTCACCGCTCTCTTCCTCTTCTTTTTTCTTCTTCCTTTTTGAGGATTTACTCCCCTTGCTCTTCTTCTTGGTCTCCTTCTTGGTCTCGGCCTCCTCCTCTTCCTCTACCTCTTCCTTCTTCCTCCTAGCCCTGACCTTACCGTAAAGCGACTTATAGAGGGCCTCTAGCTTCTTTTCCGCCTCTTCCGGCTTCAGCTTGTTTTCTAAAAGTTCGTCCCAGACCTCGGTGATCGTGACGATGCCCTCTATCTCGCCAACGCTGAGCTCTGGAAGCTCCGCCTCCTCTACCTCTTCCCCTACCGGGTACTCTTGACCTCCTGACTCCTCTGGCACTGAGTACTCCTCTTGCTCCTCCTCTTCCTTAGGCTCTTCCTCCTCGCTCAACGTTATCCCCCCGGGGGGTGTAGACTAGGACTAGTCTCCCGTTTAATAAATCTCTTACTATAAATTCGCCTCTACCTAAAGAGGCTAATTTGTCCGTTATCGCCCTCTTCCTCTCCTCATCCCCCATGGACAGGAGGGACGACGCGTAGTTCAGGTCTTCGGGGCTCACTAGCCTCATGAAGACCTGTAACGAGGTGTTAGGTACCGCCTTCTTTAGGGGCTCGACGTACTGGCTGACGAGAATTAAGCCGAACCCGAACTTCCTGCCTTCAGAGGCGAGTCTGTCGATTACATACTGCCCGCTCTCCTTCTCTAGAACGAAGGGGGCCTCATCAATAACTATTAAGTTCTTCAAGGTGCCACTGAACTCCCTGAGGCTGTAGAGCGCGCCCCTCAAAACGGTCTCAATTATAATGTATGCCACCTCCCTAGTGCTGACCTTAGAGAGGTCTAAGACCTTCTTCCCCTTGAAGAGTTCCTCCATTGGGACGCCCTTGCCAGGAAATATGGACTCGTTAAGGAACTTCAAGTAGGGTTCCAACGAGGATAGTCTGGAAAGGGTCTGCGCGTCCGTGGCCAGCTTCTTCTCCCTCTCCAAGACGGCCATTAAGTCCCTAAACGTCGGCGGCTCCGAAGACCACGTAGATGGGTCATCAGTGATGCCCTTCAACGCATAGGCCTCAACGATTAGGTTAGCCAGCGTTATTTCCTGCAGAGGGCCTAGGTTGAAAACGGACTTTATCATGGAGGCCACCTCAACGCTCCTCTGGTGAGGGGACGCGCCGAAGAGGCTTAGGGGATTTATGGAGACCTTGGAGGCGTCAATTACCTCCCCTAGGTCACCGTGCTCTCCGTGGGGGTCTATCACGAGGTAGTTGATTTCGTTGAGCTGGGACAGAATGGACTTGACCAGAGTGGACTTGCCAGACCCTGAAGACCCCACCACTATGAGGTTGTAATTGCTCAACGAGCTGAAGTCAATGCAGAACTTTCCCCCGCTTTTTACCCAGCCAGCATAAGCCCTTCTGCTGAGCCTCGAGTACGCCAATTCCTCCTTCACTTCGCCTAGACAAATCCCAACACTATTATACATACCATCCTCGTCCAGGCTCATCGGCAAGGACAGCCAAGAAGCCAATGAGTAGAGGCCGAAGTACCAGGCCCCGTTAAGGGATGAAACGAGGGCGGTCATTACGGAGCCCAAGACCAGGAAATAGTCCCTAAATATGTAGTAAACTAAAGTGGAGATAGCCAGTCCCAGGGCCAGGGGCCACGGGGAGAACTTCTTCCTCTTCAACTTCTCTACTAGCGGGTCATAAAACACGCCCCTTATGAAGGAGATGAAGATGAACGCGAAGGTCGAGGTGATCACATAGACAGGGGCGAAGTTGAGCGCGAAGAAGGACGGACTGAAACCGTCTAACAGTAATGCCATCTCTGAGAAGGGGAGCGCGTAAAGCAAGGTGAGCAAGAACGACCTCGTGAGGGCGAAGACGACTATGGAGACTACAGCGGAAAGCAGGGTCATCAATAGCAACCCGAAGGCGAAGGCGAAGACATTAGGGAGAGTCAAGTACCTTAATGGGAAGAACGTCACGACGAAGAGCACTGTTAATATTATTAAGTGCTTAGCCCAAGCCCTAACCATTCACATAAAAGTCCTAGTATTACCGTAAATTTTTGGTGAGCATCACACAAAGGGAGTTCGCCGAGAAGCTCTTAGCCTTAGGTTACAGGGAACTAACTCCAATACAAAGGCTAGCTATCCCTATAGCTGTCAAGGGTAAGAACGTCCTAATAGTCGCGCCTACTGGCTACGGCAAGACGGAGGCAGCGGTGTTTCCAACCTTTTACAGAATACTTAAAGAGGGAATGGAGAAGATCTCGGCCCTTTACGTAACGCCTCTCAGAGCCCTCAACAGGGACTTATACGCGAGGCTCGAGCGGATTGGCGAGAGTTTGGGAATCAAGGTGGCTGTAAGGCACGGTGACACCACTCAAAGCGAGAGGAGGAAGATCCTGTCCTCCCCTCCCGACTTACTCATAACCACGCCGGAAACTTTACAGTACCTTATAGTTCAAGAATCGTATAGAAAATTATTTAGAAATATTAGGATAATTATTATAGATGAAATACAGGAGA
>CAYRZA010000059.1:2997-5420 GCA_964428675.1 uncultured Desulfurococcales archaeon
TATAGAAAATTATTTAGAAATATTAGGATAATTATTATAGATGAAATACAGGAGATGATTGACGATAAGAGGGGGCTCGAGCTCTCCATAGTCCTGGAGAGGCTGAAGAGAATAGCCAATGCTAAGCCGCAGATGATAGGGATTTCCGCTACTTTGGGCGACTTAGAGGTGGCGAAGAGGCTCCTGGACCCTGAGGGCGACGTGGAGGTCGCCATGGTGGACGCGTCGAAGGACATGCACGTGGAGATCGTGATCAGCAAGCCGACAAAGGACACCGTAGACGAGGCCATGGGTCACGGCCTACCCCCTGAGCTCTACTTGAGGCTCAAGGCGATTGACGAACTGATCGAGAAGTACAAGCCCGTCTTAATTTTCACCAACGTCAGGGACACCGCTGAGTTCCTGGCGAGCGAGTTGAAGAAGCTGGGCAGGGAAAGGGTGGAGGTTCACCACGGCTCGCTCTCCAGGGAAGTGAGGACTGACGTGGAGGAAAAGCTGAAGAGGGGCGAAGCTGATGCAGTAGTTGCGACCTCCTCCCTCGAACTAGGCATAGACGTGGGCAAGATAAACGCCGTAATTCAGTACGCCTCGCCGAGGCAGGTCATAAGGCTAGTACAGAGGGTGGGGAGGAGCGGACACTCCATGAGGGCAAAGTCCTTAGGGTTTCTCATACCCAGCCCGGAGATCTTCGATGTCCTGGAGTGCAAGGCGATTATCGATAAGTGGAGAGAAAGGTACTTAGAAAAGCCGACAGTCGAGTTCAACGCCTACGACGTGGTAGCCCACGAAGTTGCAGGGATGGTACTGGAGGGATACAGCGACTTAAAGGAAGTGCTGTCAGTGATAAACTCGTCTTACTTCTTCAGGGACTTCACGATAGACCAGCTTAGGGAAGTTCTCTCAATCCTCGAAACCGCGAAGATCGTGAAGGTCGAGGGCGACATAATCAAGCCGTACGCCAGGACCATAACGTACTACTTCGGGACCAACATGATACCGGACTCCCTGAGGAACTTTACTGTTATAGACGTGAGCTCAAACGCCAAGGTCGGGTCTTTAGACGAGGAGTTCGTCGCATCGCTGACCGAGGACAGCGTCTTCGTACTGAGCGGCAGGCTTTGGAAGGTGGTAAGTATAGAGAACGACAAAGTCTTCGTGGAGCAGGCGAGGGTGACTAGGGGGCTCCTGCCCACTTGGTTCGGCGAGTCGATACCGGTTGAGAAGGAAGTGGCTATGAGGGTTTACGAAATGTTAAGCGACGCGTTCAGGGGCGACTTCTCCTCCGTGCCTGAAGGGGTTAAGGACGACCTGGAGAAGTTGGTGAAGGAGCACGTCTCTAGGGGCTATCCGCCCATCGAAGAGGGGGAGATCCTCGTGGAGGTAATGAACGACCTCGTCGTCATTCACTCCCCGCTCGGAACCAGGGGGAACAACACGATTGGTGCGCTACTGGCGATCCTATTCGACTCTATGGTCAAGCCGAACTACCGCTCGACAGCTTATCACATAGCCCTCTCGTCGCCCTCAGGGATTTCTGAGGAGGAGATCAGAAGGGCAATAGAGAAGTTCCTTAGCCTCCCGGAGGACACACTCAAGGCCTACCTCAGGAGAGCCGTGAAGAACAGCCCGAACTTCAAGTGGAAGCTTTTCATCGAGGCGGAAAGGTTCGGGATCCTCGACAAGAAGGCGGAGTTCAACTTCAACTTCAGCCTGCTTAAGCCTTACGAGGACACAGTGGTTGGCGAGGAAGCGGTTAACGAGCTCCTGGTCAACTCTTACGACGTGGAGGCAATAAGCATAGCTAAGAAGATGAGGTGGAAGGTGATCAAAGTCCCCTCACCATCACCTCTCGCAGAGGAGTTCTTGAGGCAACTCCTCCTCTCGCCTGCTGGAAACGACACGCCAATAATGGTTGAGGTCGTGAAGAGGAGGTTGGCCAACAAGGAGGTAAGACTGGTATGTCTAACCTGCGGTTGGAGCGATGTCAAGAAGGCATCGGAAGTCCCTGAGAGGTGCCCTAAGTGTCAAGGCGTGTTCCTGAGCGTAACGTTCCCCGACGACTTGGAAGCGGTGGAAGTGGTGAGGAAGACCCTAAGAGGGGAGAAGCTTAAGGGAAAGGAGAACAAGAAGCTAAGGGAAGTAAAGGAGGTGGCCTCCTATTACCCTAGGTTCAACAAGTACGTCGCAATTGCGATAGCCGCGAGGGGGGTGGGGCCCGGTAATTTGGGCAGGGTTTTGTCTGCCCTCGATAGGGGCGAAGACGAGTTCTTTAAGGCAATTTTAGAAGAGGAGAAGAGGTTCCTGAGGACCAGGAAGTACTGGCAGGATTAACCTTATTTTAGCACCTTTAGTCACAATTTGTGACCTCATATGGCCGTGATTGAAGTGGGCAGGATCGTCGTGAAGACCAGGGGCAGGGAGGC
>CAYRZA010000060.1:0-5415 GCA_964428675.1 uncultured Desulfurococcales archaeon
TTAGCCCCAACTAGTAACGTCCTTTCAGAGACCTTTATAACTGACCTCAAGTCGACGTCGTGAACGTCGACTATTTCGAATTTAAGGGATCTAAGCTCGTCATGGAGGTTAGTCCTAGAGCTCATAACCATGGATTCGGTCCTTCCGCTAACCCTGAGAGTAATCGTGCTGCTACGCTTAAGCTCTCGAACGTTAGCTATCGCTAGGTCTTTAGAGATTAACTTCAGATAAGTCCTCAGCCTCCCGCGCGGTGACAACACTAGCGCTATAAATTCTAGCGAAAGCGCGTTGGCTAACGCCTGAGAGCCTTGGACATTAGTGTCGTTACTTAGGCCAATCAGCGCGAAGTTCTCGCCCTTTACTACATCTCTTCCATCGAGTAAGGACTTTTCGTCAAGCTCGAGTCGCGTCGAAGTGGTTCCAGATAGCTGAAGTAGCTCTACCAAGGGACTGTCAGATAATACGATCAACTTATCGTATGGGAGAACGAATTTCCTGACATTATAAGATATTTCACAATTATTTATACTTATAAATTTACAATTATTTTCTGTGTGAAATATGTTTAACGATTTTGAATTTATTAGGAACAAGATGTCACAGAGCTCGTCTTTGCCCAAGGCGATTAAGGCTTCAGTCAATTCGTTGACGTCGCGTAGCGATAATTTTTCGAGTACTGCCTTCTTCAACGCAGTGTAACTAATTAGCTCACACAGATTTTTTGTCCTCGCATACTGCTTAACCCCATCGACGGTCGATTTGGCCTGGAATAAGTCATTATGATTTGAAAGTAGTAACAGCGAATAGAGACGCTCAGGAATATAGTAGAGGAACTCCGAAGGGACGTCCCAGTCTGCTGTTGTCACTAAGCAAAAACTATGAGCTAACTCCTTGAAAAAGTTAGTACGTGACCAAGCTCAAGATAGCTGTGGGCAGTACGAACAGGGCAAAGGTGGAGGCAGTAACGGAAGCCCTTAAGACCATAGGGTGGGATTACGACTTGGTTTCTGTAAATGTGGACCCCAAGGTTTCCCCGCAACCGGTTTGTGATGAGACATATTACGGCGCTAGGAACAGGGCGATAGAGGCATTGTGGCGAACTAATGCTGATATTGGGATTGGAATAGAGGGCGGAGTGTGTTGGTACATGAATAAGGTAATGGGTTTTGCCGTAGTTTACGCGGTTAATAAGGAAGGTAAAGAAAGCTTCTCAATGTCGCCCTGGTTCCCCTTACCCCCAAGGGTTGCTTCTCACGTCATTGAAGGTCTGGAACTTGGAGAAGCGACTGATCTCGTGTTCTCGACTAAGGGTTCCAAGCAATACGACGGAGTAATAAAACATTTAACCAAGTTTATAAGCAGAAAGGACCTTTACGTCCAGGCTGTAATCATAGCCCTTTATCCATTCTACAACTCCTCAGTGCTTGGCGGCTCTGACGAAGAGCTCACCTATTTCCCTTAAAGCCACTGTCTCATGTTCGTGTGGCCTCGGGATGGTGGAGATGTACACTCCGTACATCTCATGCTCCTTCCCTTTTAGCTCGCCAAATGGCGAAAAGATTATGAAGTCGTCAACCTGATTTACGACGTCCTTAATGAACTTGTCCACCTCGGCGTATAGCTTGCACTTTATGTCTTCTCTGCCCTTACTTAAAGCCCGGTCTATCGCCGTCACTGCTACTATTACGGGCCTGTTTAGCTCAAGGGCGTTCATAGTGGCCTCCTTCACTTTTTTCACCTCTTCGAAGAAGTCTGTTCCTTCGTAGTCCAGGCTCAAGTCGCCATAAGTGGGGTTCGTTATTGGGATGTTGAGAAGCGTTGCCTTGGTCTCTCTTACAACGTCAAGCTCGTCATTAACTTTGCTGAGGAAGCCAATAGGCTCCTGCTCCCTCATAGTTAGGACTTCCAGCCATGAGCCCGTAACGCTGTCCTTAAGCTTGACGTTTTTCACTACACCCCTGAACGTGGAGTTGAAGAGGGCCATCATGTATCTGGGATAGCACTTCATGAAGCTCGAGTAGCTAAGCGCGTCTATTCCTATTAGAACTGTGCGCTTACTCATTAAGGAGCACCTTCAGTCTTTCCTCTATTACTTCTCTTGGAACAGCTCCTATGACTGCGTCGACCGGCTCACCGTCTTTGAAAAACAATACTGTCGGAAGGCTCATAACTCCGTACCTTCCCGCTATCTCTGGGCTTTCATCGCTGTTAAGCTTGCCGAACCCTACGTTCGGATAGTCTCTAGCTAGCTCCTCAATTATTGGAGCTAGGAGAAAGCACGGGGCGCACCACTCGGCCCAAAAGTCAACCACGGCGATCTTCTTGCTCCTAATGAAGTCGTCGAAATTAGAGCTGTCCAGATGATGAACCTCTCCTGGAGGGAACTTATTTTCTATCGATGTCTTTCTAGCCAGCTCCTGAGCCTTTCTTTTTAAAAGCTCCTCCAACTCTTTGTCCTCAGTCATATGCTATTGGTAATCCCCTTACTTTAAAAAATTTAGTTACTGTTAAATTATATTAATTGGCAGACAACGCTAATATATACGAGGAAGCAGTTCTATAATACTTCGTGAACGTTAAGATCGTCGTATCGAAGGTTGATCCGGTAGGAAAAACTGTGCTTAAGCTCGGCTTGCCAGTAGACCTCATAGTAGACGAGGACGTCGTCGATTTCAACGTCGAGGTTCAAGAACCATTGGTGGTGTTCTCGAGACATGAAAGCTCCGCTAAAGTCCACAGCGTTACTGTTCACACGCCTGGCAATCCAGGAGACTCGGCGATGGGAGGAAAGCCGAGAACGCTAGGAATAGCGTATCCCAGACTGTTACGTGCAATATATTTAGAAATTTCACGTCTTCCTGTGAACCTTGAAAAGACGTTTGAGGCAACGCATCACGGGCCGACTGAAATAACTGCACCGGTTACCTTCGTTGAGATAGGAAGCGACGAAAGCCATTGGACGGACGAGGGGCTGGTTAGGGCTGTCTACGAGGCCATTATCAAAGGGATTAGGAGTTTCGACGCAGTTACATGCGACGAAGTAGTGACCGTTTTCGGAGGCCCTCACTACTCTAAGACAGCGAACAGGCTAGCACAAAGCGGGAGCTGTATCGCTCATGTGATATCCAAGCACTACCTGACCAGCCTTGATGATAACGTCATTATGCAAGCGGTAACTAAGTCGATCAACGTTGTCACTAAGGTGGTCTTCGATAACGTGAACAAGAGCATAAGGGATAGAGTTGCTAAAGCTCTTTCAAATATACCCCTCAAGCTTGAGAGCCTCTAGCACCTCTTCGGGTAAAATAGGCATACCAATGCCGAGAACCCTAGGGGTGCTCTTCATTCCTATCAAAGTTATGCTAGCGTTGGGTATTGAAATTCCCCAAGATTGAAAATCGGAGAGACCGTAGAACGCAGAAATTAGCGCCCTTATAGGGTCGTAGTGACTGACAGCTATGACGCTCTTGAAGCCCTTCTTGCTAACGCAGTTGAGGAAGTCCATCATCCTAGCTTGCATCGACTCCCAACTCTCGAGTCCCTTCACTTTATCTAGGCTCCTAGCGATCCTCAGCTTCCAGTGATCTCCGTCCTGGATGACGGTCTTGCCGTTGAGCTCCCCTAGGCCCCTTTCCCTGAGCCTCTCGTCGATTACTAATTTTAATCCCAGCTTATTGGATATTATTTCTGCTGTTTGTCTAGCTCTTAGAACAGGACTACTGAATATTATTTCTGGGTTTAATTTCGCCAATTCTTCCGAAACCCGCTCGGCCTGTTTGACCCCCTCTTCAGTAAGCGGGTACTTGTCGTACTCGTCGGAGAGAACCTTAAGCTCGTTTGAGAGCGACTTAGCGTGCCTGACAAGAGCGATAATCACAGGACTTCCCCGTTTCCAAGCTTTAATAACCTTAATCTATCATATTGAGAAATAACTATGGGTCTTACTGTAGCTCAGGTTGCCACTAAAGTGGTCCATGTAGTGAGAATGGAAGACAGCATAAAGTTCGCTGCATCGGAAATGGTGAAGCATAACATAGGCGCGCTGCTCGTCGTCGACGACAAAAACGTGATAAGGGGTATAATAACAGAAAGGGACATAGTCAGGGCATTATCGATGGGCATCGAGAACGGTAAGGTGAAAGACGTTATGACGACTACCGTTTTAGGTGTTGCGGAGAACGTAGACGTGAGCGAGGCCCTAGAGGTGATGCTTGATCACGGCTTCAGGCACCTTCCAGTGGTTGACAAGAACGGCAATGCAATAGGCATAGTGTCGATAAGGGATCTAGCTAAGGCCGTAATATCGCCTCATGAGCTCAGGTTCAGGATTTCCATGACGGACGTTAAGGGCACGGGTTACATTTGTCCAGTATGCGGGCACGAAATAGACGAGTTCGGCTATTGTGGTTGCGGAACGGGTTCTGGCTAAGTTTTTAAATGAGGAGGTTTATACTGTCCTAGTATGATCGTATTTTACGCCTTTGGTAGTAGAGAGAGGGCTAAGGAGTTAGTGAAAATAATTACGAAAACGAGATGGAAAACGGTTTCTAAGAACGCTATTAAGATAGCTAGCTCGTCCATCGGTGTATCAGTGGTCATTTTCAAGCCAACTAAGGCCGGTCTAGCGGTAGCTCTGTGGCTTAAAAAGAAGGCGGAAGAGTTCGGCATGACCGCGATGGTGGGATGGATCTCTGAAATAACGGAAATTCCTGAGGATGTGAAAATAGCCGTTGACAACGACCTCAGGCGGCCTTACATGTCTAAACTTTCTGTGCCATGGGCACCTGTTCAGTCTCGAGGCTCTGAATGACGTCGCTCTTCGTTACTATTACGTACTTGCTGAAGTCTGCCAGATACTTCACTATAGCGTTAAACCTGTTCTCGTCAAACGTCATCAGGCTCTCGTCAATGACGACTATGGCGGGCCTGAAGAAGGTCTTTATGGCGGTCGCGAACAGGGCTAGAGCTAGAGAAGTCCTCTCCGAGGCCGACAACCTCCTCACTCCGAGCTCGGTTCCATTTCTGTAAACCTTTAGTATAAGCCTCTCTCCATCTATCACAATCTTTGCATCAAAGTTGAACCCTAATTTGGTAGTCAGTTTCTTCAACTCTCTCTCGAAGTTCTCTAATATTACTATTTTAGTCCTAGATATTTGCTCTTCCAATGAATCTCTAGCCCTCTTAAGCTGCTCTAAGCGTTCATTTAGCCTTTGGATTTCCTCCAGTGTTTCGGACTGGGACTTATGCTGTTGGAGCTCGTACTCCAGCTCCTTCCTCCTCTCGTCCAGCTCCTTCAGTCTCTCGTTTATCTCATTTACATCTGAAATCATATTCATCTCTTTTCTCAATCTCTCTTCGTTAGCTTTTATTTGAATTTCTAGATCTTTTATCTGAATTTCTATGTCAGATAATTCC
>CAYRZA010000061.1:0-4250 GCA_964428675.1 uncultured Desulfurococcales archaeon
AGGTTCGGATTGTACGCTACGATCATAGTGATAGCAGTGGACATGGCAATACTATACTGGTTCCCCTCAGTGAGCCCGTATCTGTTCTATGACATAATTATGGGCTCGATAGTGCTCATGATAACCTTCGCTATAACTGACAGGGCCATAAACACCATTATTTCGAACCACCCAGAGATGACGAACCTAGCTGGTTACGCTAGGCTGATACTCTACGTGATCTTCCTACTGATCGCTATAGCGATAATTATACAGCCATTCTACGATGTGACCGCAATAATACAGACAGTAAGCTGGGGCCTAGCCATAGCTCTAGCCATAGTAATAATACCCTTGATCTATGGCTTGGTAAAGTTAATAATCAAGGAAATTCAAAGCTCTAAATAATTAAGAATTCTAAATTTTTTCGCAATCTACCCAAGTTCTCAGAGTATATGAATGTTCCACCGGTTGCCCTTACCATCTCGAGTCCGAGCTGACACGCTTCGTTGAAGTTAAGGCATACTACATTTATTATTCCGTTTATCTCGAAATCTCTAGATAAGTTAACTGGGGAGTAAACCACGATTGTGAGTTCTAAGAACTCACCGAAGTGCTTCTCGTTTACGAATTCGAAGAGGTGGTCAAGTTGAGTTTGGGTGCCCACGAAGAAGTCCCTCTCTGGGATACCTGTGTAGACAGCATAATCGTTAAAAGTGAGTATTTCTACGGGAAGGTCCCTAACGTCCTGGAACGCGTCATAAATGGAAGTCCTACCTACTTCGGTTGCCTGCAGGGCGAGCACTTTCACAACCTGAACCTTATCCATTCTCGACCACCCGTTGTGGTTCCTGGCTGAACTTTTAGGTACAACATGTTCCCGAAGGCCCTTACCTCGCCGGCGAGGTGGTAGCTCACTACTTCTCCCGGGAAGACCCAGAGAGCTTCATAGGGGTACTCCGCGACCTCATTCTCGTACTCGTTCTCGTAGGTGTTGATCCCCTTTACAAGTCGTCCCTTAAACCTTATGACGAACTCTATGAACGGGTAGTTCACCGAGAGGAGTCCAATCTTGACGAACGTAACTCTCGCCCTCACCTTTTCACCATTTATCGTTATTCTCTCCTGGTCTAAGAAGGTCTGGAGGTTTTCCTTGACCACGTCCTCCTCCCTCTTAACCCCTTCGTCGTCTAGGCTAGCGTAGTAGGCATTCGGGTCGTAGTAGTAAAACACTAGGTACTCGTCTACACTGCCGTCTACTGAAAACGAGAAGAAGGCTCTGGCATAAATGGGCCTTACTTCTTCGCTCACTTCCTCCTCTTCCTTGAAGCCGAAGATATAGTCTCAAGCTCCTTGATCGCGTCCATAAGGCCCTGGCACTCGTTCAACTTGCTCCATACTAAGGCCGCGAAACAGCAGAGCGCCCTAAGCCTATTCGCAACTGAGAACTTTATTGAGTTCTGAGGCCTTTCGGTCGAAATCGAGACTAGTTTGGCTTGGCCACCTAAGAGCTTAAGGTAAAGGTGCTCACTAGAAGCTATATCACTGGTCGCCCATGACTGGCCTTCCTTAGGCTCCGGGGTCTTGAACTCGTTAAAGGACACGCCATCGCAGTTACCCTCGTATTTCACATTGACCTCCTTTTCCTCGAGGTCGTAAACCTCAGCCTCTAAGGTCTTGTTCTCGCTTAAGTAAGAGTCTATCCCGTTGAATACGTCCTGCTTTTCGCAAGTGCAGCAGCTGATGTCCGCTAGCTCTTTAATGAGCGAGACTTCCCTAAGGTTTATGTTGTTCGTCCCTCTGACCGTGGCGATGGATAGTAAGAACCCTCCGTCTGGGAGGAAGAGCGCCTCAAACCTGAAGTAGTTAGTCTCTATGAGCCTAACTATATGCGTTCTCCCAGTCTCGAGCGCTCTGCTCCTAGCATCGCTGAACTTCTTAACTAGGAACTCCTTGTCACAATTAGGGACTAAGAAAACGAAACCCCTGAGTTCAGGGACTTCCTTAGAGGAGCACTCCATCAGAAAAAAGTTATAGATCTCAAATAAAAAGGCTGGAGCCCTTAAGCAAATTCGATCCATCTTTCGTAATTTTATATATTATTTTGCCATTTTTAGTTGCAGTGACTAGACCGAACTTCTGCATGACGTCGAGATGATATCTTACGGTTGAGTAATTTAAATTCAAAATCTTCGCTATTTCAAAAGGTGTTCTCGGTTTCTCGCTAAGTAACTGTAATATTTTAATTCTTGTCTCTTGACCTTTAGAATTTACTAGTTCATCCAACTTCAGGATAGGCATCGCCTACAAATTTCGCAAAGCCATAGATAAATATCGCGGATTAAATCTCTATTAAACCCAGGTTTTATCTTATAAAAACGTGATTTAACGGGTATTAATGCGATAAAACGAGAGGAAAAATTTTATTTTACTTATTCTAATTTAAAAATAGGGGGTAATGTTCTTTTGTGTGCATTTATCTTTACTAGGTATTTTATTTTTTCAATCAATTCTTCACTAACTCCTGTTAATTTCATTACTTTTTCATCATCATAACCTTTATCGTAAAGTAGGTAAAGAATTACGTCGGCAACATCGTATTTGAAGCCCAGTTCCTCCTCAGCTGTCTGTCCGACCCAAAGCGCTGGAGAGCTGGGCTTTTCGTAAATCTCCCTCGGGACGCCGAGCGCCTTCGCCAGCATCCTGACCTGGGTCTTGTATAGGTCGCCTATGGGCAGAATGTCGACTCCTCCATCACCGTACTTAGTGAAGTACCCCAATAGCAGTTCGCTCTTGTCCCCCGTGCCTACGACTAAATAGTTCATCTTCTGCGCGAAGGCATAGAGATAGATCATCCTTACCCTGGCCTTCACATTACCCAAAACTTTCTTGTCATCAGTCTTTACATTATTTCCAATTATTTTAACAACATCATCTATATTTATTATAGAGTATCTATCAGTAGCATTTAGGTTCTTTATAACCTTAAGCGCGTCATCCACGTCTCTCCTCGGTGTGGATTCAGACGGCAAGATAAGGAAGTAGTAGTCCTTTACTGCTCTCGCCACCAGGTAAGCTGTCGTAGCGGAGTCCACTCCCCCGCTCACACCGACTACTGCGCCGGACAGGCTATTGCTCTCCACGTATTCCCTTATCCACTCTGAGATGCGCCTTCCCACTTCGTTCCAGTCCCTTTCGTAGAGCTCTTTGTATACCTCGGAAGGTATATGTAAGGCCTCCATGAGTTTAATTATCCTCGAATCAAATTTAAAGAATTACTTAACGTTCTGAAACACTTTTAATATTTCATCGAGCAGTACGTTCCTGTTTTCAACGGTGACTACGAAGTTGTAATCCCCTTTTAGCCTGATTTTCCTATGGACTACCGCGAAGACGTGTTTGCCAGAGCTAAGGGAATAATCAATGAACTCCTTTATCTTGGGCAACGAAAGCTCCATTGGACCTATTTCGTCTATAGCTATTACACTATAATTGCTTATCTTTTTCCTTATCAAGTCCACAATCTTTTCAGCGTCGTGGAGAACGTAGTATTTCCCAACCTTAATGTCGCTCTTAGCGTCGACTCTGGCTAACCACTCCCACTTGCCCGTCTCCAGATCTACTATTCTAAACCCCACCCTAGTTCCGCCCTCCCTGACTTCTGGGCAATAAAAGCCCCCGACGCTAATTCCGTTCTCCTTTAGAGCTTCGACGACTTTGAAAAACAGGGTGGTCTTACCTACGCCTGGTTCTCCAGTTATGAAGACTCTCATGACTTAGTGACATTTTTAACCTTGGGGCCAGATAATAGCCTTAAGGGACTTGACGATAAAGGTCGTCTCATATAACGACAGGCCTCTGGTTAAGATCTTCAAGAACGGCCATCACATTGCCGACATAAAGCTTGAGGACAACGGCATTCACATAAATCTTACTAACAGCAAGAAGCTCGTCCTAATTCCCAATCCGGACATAGATTATCAAATGGAGGAAATTGTATATAATATAATAGACAAACTAGGTGACAATGAAGTCATGTATATGTTTGGTGACGATGAAAACCTGGAAGAAGTAGGTTATTTAGTTCTCGGCGATCCTTGGTACAACAAGGAAAAGCTCGCGCTCACCGCGTCTAAACACATCGCGGTTTTCTCCAAGTCTCCGGAGAAGAGGGGCAAGATCGTAGTAGGCGTCACGAGGTTCCTCCCAGACCTTATGGCAGTAACCGTAATGAGGGGCGAGGACACGTTTCCGCTGGGCCAGGTGTTAGT
>CAYRZA010000061.1:4350-5411 GCA_964428675.1 uncultured Desulfurococcales archaeon
TAACGAGCTCAAGGCCCTTCTGAAGGCTCTGCTCTATTTAAGGGAAGGGAGGGACGAAGGCGTCTGGATACACGTCTATCCTTACGCAGTAGAGCTAGAGTCGATAGGGAAGGCTATTGATAACATATATAGAAAAATTAACAGTAAATTGAAGGAAATAGGGGTTGACAAGAAATACATGAACGGATATTTATTGATAACTAACTCTATAAGGGACCTAAAGCTCAACGCCCTCACAGCCAAGAACGGCTTTTACGTTAAGGTGATTCCAATCGCTTTCCTCGTGGCTTCTAGGAACTGGGAGTCCTACTCCGAGCACATAGACAGGATCCTCAGCGGGCCAGTGAAGGAAGGTAAGGAGATGATGAGGAGAGCCCTCGAGGAGAAGTTCGGGGAAGACATAATACCAGAGCTACTCTCCCTGGAGGAACTGCTGTACTTACTGCTCAAGCTGAGTAAGGACTTAGCCCTTGAGAAGAGCTAACACCTTATCCTGGTTCGCGTATAAGAAGAGGGCGAGGGCTAGGGTCTTCCCGTCTATTATTTCTCCTTTAACCGCCTTCTCTACGGCTTCGGCAAACTTCAGCCTTACAGTCTCCATCACTTCATAGTCCTCCCTATGTTCGCCTACGTACTCCAAGTTCCACGCTATAAATGCGTGCATTCTTTCGTTAGTGACCCCAGGGGAGACGTAGAAAGACGTCAAGTAAGCGAGGTTTTTCGCCCTGAAGCCTACCTCCTCTTCGAGCTCTCGGAGAGCGGTTTTACTGGGCTCCTCACCTGGCTCAATAGTCCCGGCGGGGAACTCGAGAAGCCAGCTGTTCACAATCGGTCTGAACTGCCTTACCATAATCACCTCGTCGGTTGTAATGAAGGGGGCTATGACTACTGAGCCTCTATGGTCTACATACGCGGTCTCTTTAATCTTCCCATTTGGTAGGCTAAATTTATCTATAAAAACGGAGAATTTTCTCGATTCGAAGACTTTAATAGCCATGAGACTTTCTCCCTCAGGTAGTTTATCGTCTTCTCCCAGTCTATCATAAATAAAACCATACCAA
>CAYRZA010000062.1:0-5377 GCA_964428675.1 uncultured Desulfurococcales archaeon
CTGTTCTGTCTTACGTATTGGGCAAGTATATTGACTTCTATATAATAATTGCCTTAATAGTAGTTAACGCCTTCCTGAGCTTCACCGAGGAGCAGAGGGCTAACAAGGCCCTTGAGCTGTTGAAGAGCAAGCTCCAAGTGCAAAGCAGGGTCTTAAGGGATGGGCAGTGGAAATTGGTTCCCGCCAAGTTCCTCGTGCCTGGAGATATAGTCAGGCTCAGGTTGGGGGACTTCGTGCCCGCCGACGTGAAGCTAATAGAAGGGGAAATAGAGGTCGACCAGTCCGCCTTAACGGGGGAGAGCTTGCCTGTGACGAAGAGGAAGGGAGATGTCGCGTTTTCGGGAAGCGTGGTCAGGAGGGGAGAAGCTACGGGCGTGGTAATCCTTACTGGGATCAACACTTACTTCGGGAAGACCGTCGAGCTCGTTAAGATCGCCAGGCCGAGGCTGAGGATAGAGAAGGTCGTCTCGAGGGTCGTGGCCTGGATGATGGCAATAGTCATCGCATTAATAATAGCCACAGGCGTCTATTTCCTGATCAAGGGCCTGTACTTCCTCGACTTCTTACCCTTGGCTTTGGTCATGATAGTCGCAGCTATTCCGATAGCGTTGCCCGCAATGTTCACCATCAGCCTGGCCTTGGGGAGCCAGGAGCTGTCCAAAGCTGGAGTACTGATAACGAGGCTCGACGCAATAGAGGGGGCTTCGACGATGAACGTCCTGGCTACCGACAAGACTGGGACTATAACAATGAATAAACTTACAGTTCACAGGGTAATTCCGCTGAAGGGCGACGAGAGGGAGGTCCTGCTCTACGGCGCTCTGGCCTCAAGAGAGGAGGACCAGGATCCGATAGACTTAGCTATAATAAGCAAGGCTAGAGAGCAAGGGATTAAGCTAGAGGAATGGAAAGTGATCGACTTCAAGCCCTTCGACCCCTCTACCAGGAGGACCGAGAGCACCGTAATTAAGGACGGGAAGACACTGAGGTTGACCAAAGGTTCGATAGACGTGATATCGAAGCTCTGCGGGATAACCGACGAAAGGGAAGTCTATTCTAAAGCCGAGGAGGAAGCGAGGATGGGTTGTAGGGTCTTAGCTGTCGCCAAGAACGAAGGGGAGAGGTGGGAGCTGGTGGGCTTAGTCTCGTTAAGGGATCCTCCGAGGCCGGACTCAGCAGAGCTCATAAGGGAGCTAAAGGGCTTGGGCGTCAAGGTGATAATGTTGACCGGCGATACGCAACCAATAGCCAAACAAATAGCTAAGGAAGTGGGCATCGGGGAGAACGTGGTCAAGGTCTCCGAGTTCAAGGAGAACCCGGCAATAGTGAACCAGATAGACGGCCTGGCAGAGGTTTACCCTGAGGACAAATACGATGTCGTCAAACTCTTGCAGTCCCAAGGTAAAGTAGTCGGCATGACGGGGGACGGAGTCAACGACGCTCCAGCCCTGAGGCAGGCCGACGTAGGGATCGCTGTGAGCAACGCTACAGACGTGGCGAAGGCAGCCGCAGCGGTAGTGCTAACCGTTCCTGGACTGAGGAACATCGTTGACGTAATAAAGATAGGCAGGAGGATTTATGAAAGGGTGAACATATGGATTTTAAGTAGGATAATAAGGACTTTTCAGAACGTCATATTCGTCGCTTTGGCCTTCATGCTTCTCGGCAAATACGTCATAACCACTTTCGACATGGTGTTATTGCTGTTCATGTTCGACTTCGTAACGCTTACCATGTCCACCGATAACGTGAGGTGGCCCAAGAGGCCCGCCAGCTGGGACGTACGTGCACTCGTCAAAGCTTCGGTCGTCTTAGGCTCAGTAATGGTCGCGGAGTCCTTCGTAGTCCTCTACACCCTTTACGTCGGCCTGCCGTTAAAGGTCATGCAAACGCTAGTGTTCCTCTACTTGCTGTTCTCTAACATAGCGATGCTGTTAAACGTAAGGGAGAGGGGTAACTTCTGGAACAGTATGCCGAGCAAGGTTATGCTGTTCACTATGATAGCTGACGTGATAGTCGCAATAACGATCGCCACCTTCGGGATTCCAGGGCTTCACCCTGCCCCATTAAGCTTAACGCTCGAGACCTTGGGCCTCGCCATGGCAATTAATCTAATAGTAAACAACTTCGTTAAGGTCGCCGCAGTGAAGGCAATGGGCCTCGAGTGGTAAAGATAAATCCCTTTGTTCGGCTCCTAATTTCAGTGAACCGCGACATCGTCCTGCTTTTGGTGTCGAGGGCCCTGAGGAGCTTCGTGGGAGGATATTTAGCAATAATCATAGGGCTTTACCTTTTAGACAAGGGCTTTACGATACCTCAAATCGGAACGATTTTCGCCGTGGGCGCTGCAGTAAACCCGACTCTCGGCACGATATTCGGCTACTTGGGCGACAGGTTCGGCGTGAAGAGGTTCCTCATGGTCTCGCTTTTTACCTTAACTTTAGGTTTGGCCTTGACTTACTTCTCGTCCGACTACTTCGTCCTCCTTTTGGCCTCCGCTTTAAGCGGTTACGGAATTGTTGGTGGACTTATCGGCGGAGGAATCGGCGCGAGTGCAGCTCCTCTCTTCACGGCTCTAACCTCGAAGGTGGTCAGGAGGGAGGAGCTGAACAAGACCATGGCTTTGCTCACTGCTGTCTCCTCTTACGCCGGGTCACTAGGAACGTTGCTCTCGTCGTTCAGTTACTCTTTTCTTTTCCTCTTAGGGATAGCGCTGAGCCTCGCGTCAGTAATCGCAGTAATTCCAGTAAGGGAAGGAGCGAAAAGCGTTACGAAAAGTATAAACGAAGCGAAAGCCGAGGCCGAAAGGGCGAACAGGAAGTACATTCAGATATTTACGGTGACCGCGATATTTAACGGGATTTCTCAAGGCTTAGTTGTGCCATTCATTCCGTTAGTCTTCAAGGTTTACTTCGGCCTAAATAACGGTGAGATAGGCGAGATTTACTTCATTACTGGAATATTGAGCGCAACCGCTATGCTCCTGTTCACTGACAAATTAGCTAATTCCCTTGGGTTCGGCAGGTTCATAGCTATTAGCAGGACTATAAGCGCCGTTGCGGCTTTAGCGTTCCCGTTCACAAGGGAAGTCCCGTTAGCCTTCGCGTTGTTCGTGACCTTTACGGTCTTCAGGGTCCTGCCCTTGCCCTCTCAGCAGGCCTTAATCTCCAGCGTGGTCAGCGAGAGGAGGAGAGGGACCGCATTGGGCTTAAACCAGGTGGCCAGGCTATTGCTTTTCTCCGCCTCTACCGCGGGGTCGAGCTATTTAATACCAATAAGCCTGGTCGCGCCGTTCGCTTTGGCCTTAGCGTTCACTGAGGGCAGTTCAATAATTTATTATCGCTACTTCGCCGATTTCAGGCCCTCGGTATTAGGAGCTTTCGGCGTCGAATAGTCCCTCTCGCACTGCAAGGAGAAATAACAGAACTTGCATTGCCACTGCATATCATGGTTTTGCTTGGCCTCAGGCTCAGGAGGGACCTTGGCCTTCAGGGCCTCGTGGAGCCTTTTCGCCCTCTCCAAAGTCTTCTTGTAGAGCTGTTCGTCGAACTCGTAGACGAACTCCTCCATGCTGAAGTCTGTCCTATCTATGTAAAGCAAGACCCCAATGGACTTGGGGTAGGCCCTCAAGTAGACGTTGAGTTGTGCCACGTGCTCAATTTTCGGTATTCTCTTGTTCTTGATCTGGTTTTCTAAGTCCTCAACGGTCTTCACCTCGAGGACGTACCTCTGTCTCCCCACTTCGATCACAATTACGTCGTCTGCCCTTCCTGAGAGCACTATTTCAGGGTCTTCGGGGTGCGGGATCCTTATTGGCACTTCCGATTTGACTACCACTCCTGGTTCCTTCCTCAGTATATCGGCTATCATGTCGTGTATCTTAGTACCCAAAATCATGGTGCCGAAGTTCCTGTCGACCTTCAGGTGGGGGAAAACCCTCTCGTAGTACTGTTGCCTCAAGCACTTCCAAAGATGGGAGGGGTAGTACTCGCCCTCATAAGGCGGGTAATAGTCCGCCAGTTCGTCTATTATCCTCTTCGTAATCATTTCCTTGAATACCATCTGATAATAATAAATCACAAAGGTTTATACGTCTCGCGATGGAGGCAGTAGTTACAGGAGGAGCGGGCTACATCGGAGGTCATTTAGTCGATAAGCTCGTCGAACTGGGGTATAGAGTCTATGTTTATGACGACTTCTCCTCAGGCAATTACGTTAACGAAAGGGCTCTTTACGCGAAGGTCGACCTGAGGCACGCTGAGGGAATAAGGTTCCCTAAGGGTTCGACGGTCTTTCACTTGGCGGCGAACCCAGACGTCAGGACCTCGATGTATAACACTAAGGAGCACTTCGAGAGGGACGTGCTTGTAACCTTTAACGTCCTGGAAATAGCCAGGAAGAGCGACGCAGAGAAGGTGATCTTTGCCTCCTCGTCGACGGTTTACGGGGAAGCGGAAAGAATACCGACTCCGGAAGACTATCCCTTCAGGCCGATCTCGTTTTACGGCCTGTTCAAGGTAATGGGGGAGGAAATGGTAGAGTTCTACGCGAGGAACTACGGAATAAAGGGGGTTTCGTTGAGGTTCGCCAACATTACTGGAGGAAGGGTTAGCCACGGGGTAGTGATAGACTTCGTCAGGAAGCTCGTGAAGAATCCCAACGAGCTCGAGATATTGGGCAACGGGAAGCAGAGGAAGAGTTACCTCTATATTACTGACCTGATAGATGCAATGCTATTACTAAACGAGAAGTTCAATGGGGTTTACGACGCCTTTAACGTGGGTAACACCGACTGGATAACTGTTGACGAAATAGCGAAAATTATTGAAGAGGAAATGGGGCTCAGACCGAGGCATATTTATAGGGACTTCGGAGAGGGGAGGGGATGGGCCGGGGACGTGAGGTTCATGCTCTTGGACATAAGCAAGATCTTGAAGCTCGGTTGGAGGCCTAAGTACTCCTCAGTTGAGGCCGTTAGGCTCGCCGTTAGGGACGTGCTGAAGAACTTGGGCTACGAGAGGAAGGTAAGTTAACGTTTTTATGCGATAAGCTATAAGGATTTACTTGCGGGGGTGCCCGAGCCAGGTCAAAGGGGGCGGACTGAGGCTCCGCTGGCGTAGGCCTGCGTGGGTTCAAATCCCACCCCCCGCATATAAAACCTATAAAAGGAACTTCATAACTACATGGGCCTTACTTGATCATATTTTGGAAAAAGCAAATAATATTTACATAAGCTGAGAGGTTCACGTAGTAGAATTAAGTAAGTTGGCACTGATGTGATTATTACCACAATACGAGGAGTCAAGCCCGTTCAAAGTTCACAGACCCAATGAATGGAAAATTAGGGGCCTAGTCCAGAATACGTGATTATTGTCAT
>CAYRZA010000063.1:0-5150 GCA_964428675.1 uncultured Desulfurococcales archaeon
CTCAGCAGATGGTCGCCCGTCCTAGTAAGCCTGTAGTATGTATGGTGTTTGTGAACTTCGTGGCTTAGTTTAAACTTGGCTTCAGTGTTCTTCACGGTGGCCCCGCTTACCCTCTCGATTAGACCGAACCTCTCCAAGTCGTCTAAGAGCACAACGACCTGATCGATCGGTATTTTCGTGTTCTTCATGATCGATTTGCCGTAATCAACGTTAGCGATTCTCAAGTGGTTTAGGATTTCCAAGTATCTTTTATCGCAAAGGATCTTAAACAAGTATTGTTTTAGTTCTTCGTCCACCTCTTATCCCTTTAGGAAGTTCACTACCTCTTCGTTGAACTTCTGAGGGTCGTCTAGGTAACAGGCGTGCTGCTTGCCCACATAAACTAACTTCGCGGTCTGAACAGCGCTGAGTATAAACTTTGCGTTCTTTATTGGGGCTACAGTGTCGTTCTCTCCCCAGATAAGGAGGACTTTCTTGCCGTTTAAGTACACTAATTTCTCCCTGTACTTATCGACGCCGACCGCCCCCACAAGGATTAGTCCCTCAACCCTCTCAGGAGAGTTTACTGCGAAGCCGAGAACCGCTTCCCCTCCCATTGAAGCCCCTAAATAATAAGCCTTGCTCACTCCATAGGTCGCTATTAGATCCTTTATGAACTCGGAAAGCACAGTATAACCTCCTCTCTCTGACTTACCGTAGCCCGGAAAGTCTACGGAGATCGCCTTAAAGCCAGCATTAGCTATGGCATCTACTGTGCCGGTGGACACCCAGGTTTCGGCGTTGAACCTGGCGCCATGAAAGAGGAAAACGGGCTTGCCGTCGCCCTTTTCAATTACCCTTATTTTAGTTCCTTTCACGTTAACGTACTTTTCCCCTTCCATATTATTTTATAAAGCTTAGCTTAAATATAAGCGTGAAATTCAAACCCCTCGACACTCACCCTATTGAGCCCCTTATTTTCGCCATTTCCATGATTAGGTGCTTAGCCTCGTCTATTCTGTTATCTTTAAGAGCTAAGTGCACTAAGCTAGAGAACGTAACATGTTTTAGGCTCATGTAATCATTTCCTCCGAGCTTTATGCCTAGGTTATCCTCAACGAAGTTGATGTCTTGCTTGATGCCCTCTATTATCTTTTGGTCTACCTTCCACATTTCACTCAATAGGCTTAACGATTCGTAGTTGAAGAACCTCGCTGCCTCCCTTATGTCCTCATCAAAGTACTTATACGCGGTCTTGAAGAGCTCGAATTCGTCCTCACGGAGCTCGCCTATGGTCGAAGCTCCTATCAGCTCTGGCGGTATTCCAATAGTATATAAAGCACCTACAAAGGATATCGCTCTAGGTAAGGTCACTTTCCCAGTACTTCTCGAATATCCGAAGAGACCTATGTGCAACTTCCTAGCCCTCCTCTTCGGCAGCAAAGTGGCCACTTTGTTTATTAGTTCTGCAAGACCTTCTATTTTATACTGGTAATTAGAAGTGAATTTAGATGAAATATTGACTAGCATTTTCTCTTCGCCTTCGCTGAACTCTTCGAGTTCCACGGGGGGCGAGTTATTGTACTTACTCACGGCTTCCTTGACCATGCCCTCCTCGAAGTCATACCTGAAGGCCGACTGAATGGTAACGGTATAAACGCCTCTATATTCGTCGAGAACTTTTTCTACTCTGCACGGCCTGTTGTGCCCCCTGAACGGAAGAGATCCTATTCCTATTATGGGAAAGAGAGGGACGTTAAACCTCTTTGAGAGCTTCGCTATTCTGCTGAGAGCGTACTTCACAGAAAGGACTGCAGCGTACATACTGTAGTTCATCGCTGGATCCGACCTAGCTAAGAATACCCTAAGATATGGTGGCCTCATAACCTCTATATATTTTCCCACTATATCATCTATTCTACTCATCGAATCCTTATCTTCGATTAACGGAATAATCTCTATTTTCTTCGGGTTCGTCTCGCCGATTAAGTCCTTCACGCTGAGGTCGTCTAGGAGCTTCACGTCGTCTTTAGAAACGATGACGTTCTCGTAATACTTAACTACTGCCAATAGATCCTGGTAGCTGGTCGTCATGGGCAGTATGACCTCGAATACGGGAGCGGTCACGTTACCTCCATAGAACTCGACCGCCAAGTCGTAAGCTTTGGGGATGCTGTATAGGGTCTCAGCGAACACTTTCCTCTCGACGCCTTCTATTTTGGGGTTAGGGATTCTGTACGTGAGGAATACGTCCCTGCCGAGCCTCTTCTCCCTGAAGAAGTCCGGGTAGTTCGTGAAGAGCTTCCTCACAACATGACTGTCCACGTCCTTGCCCTCAGCGTCCCACATGACTTCGTGCGTTCCTAAAGTGGAGAACGCGAAGAAGGCTTCTACCACCTCATCGTCGCCCGATATGACCTCGCTCTTCGCCCAAGAAGGGACGTTAGCGTTGTCAGGGTGCTGTGTTGACATCGTTCTCGGTATGAGTCGCATTTCTGTCACCTCAGTACTCTAATTTAAATAAACTTTCTGTCTGAATCCGCTTAGCAGAGGTAATTACTATGCTGAACGTAGGAGATCAGGCGCCGGACTTCGAGGCGGAGAGCACGAAGGGAAAAATAAAGCTGAGCGACTTCAGGGGCAAGAGAATCGTGCTCTATTTCTTCCCTAAGGCATTCACTCCTGGTTGTACTAGAGAGACTAAAAAATTCGCAGAAATGTATGAAGAATTTAGGAGATTAAATGCAGAAGTTATAGGCGTTAGTGCGGATAAGACGAGCACGCAGGCTAAGTTCGCCGAGAAGTATAACGCTGGTTTTCCCCTAGTCGCAGACCCAGAGCTGAACATAATTAAGGCCTACGGTGTACTGAGCGAGAGCGGTAAGAGCGCCTCCAGAGTGACGTTCGTAATAGACGAAAACGGAATAATAAGGGCAGTGATTAAGGGGCTAAGGAACGCTGAGGAGCACGTGACTAAGGCGCTCGAGGTTCTTAAGTCGTTATAACCCTTTTGTAAACCTTCTTTTTAAACGCGGAAAGCGGGTCGTTCATGACTTGCGGTACCCTCATGACTAGATCTGTCGCGGTTAAATGGGGACCCAACTCACTGTAAGCTAAGCTACCTGCTAGTCCGTTAATGAAGGCCCCGAGGTAGGCAGCCACAAAGGGTTCGTAACCCATTGCCATTAGCCCGCCAACTATGCCGGCTAGAGTGTCGCCGGTTCCTCCCACGGTCATTCCAGGGTTGCCAGTTTTGTTGAGCCTAAACCTACTCCCATCCGAGATCACGTCGAAGTACCCCTTCGAGAGGATTACGCAGTTGCACTTGTTCGCAGCATTGATGACCTGTTCTATCCTCTTCCTCGGATCTTTATCGAGTTCCTCCCCGAAGTAAATCCTGAACTCGCCCGAGTGAGGCGTTATAACGAAGCTTTTACTTAGGACTTTTCCCCTGTTAGCCTTAAGCGCGTCCGCGTCGAGGACTGTAAGCTTGCCTTTCGACAACAATAAATCTACAATTGCCTTCGAGAACTCAACCGTTTCCTCTGCAACTCCCATCCCAGGGCCCACGACTACTGCATTAGCTCTATCTATCCAAGGTAACAACTCGGTAAGGTTCTCGGGCGAGAGGTTTTTGCCCTTCAGCTTTATCGCTATTAAATCGGGGGAGTAGGAGGCTATCGTCTCGGCCGTCCTCTCGGGCGCGGCGACATAAACGAGATCTACGCCGACCCTCATGGCAGCGAGAGCAGCCAATGTTGGAGCTCCCGAAAAGGTCTCGCTGCCGCCAATTACCAAGAGCCTGCCGTTGTCTCCCTTTTTGGACTCCATCCTCCTCGGCCTTTGCCTTACGATTAAGTCGCCAGGCCCAACGTAGATCCAGGCCTCTGGCGGGATCCCGATTTTCGCAACCTTCACTTTGAACGGGTGCTTCATGAGCCCAGGCTTAACGTCGTGAAAGGTCACAACCAAATCTGGCCTGACGTAATCCCCTAAAGTCTCCCCCGTGTCAGGGTCGATCCCAGAGGGTACGTCGATGCTTACCTTAAACCCCTTACTTTCATTAAAAATTTTTATAGCTGTAGCGAAAGGCTCCCTTACCTTTCCCCTTACTCCTGTACCGAGCATCGCGTCGATGAGAACTTCGGCCTCGAACGGTTTTAGTTCCCTGAAGTCCTTAACCTCAGCTATTTTAATGGTATAGTCCATCTCCTGCACGGCATCGAGGTTTGCGACCGCGTCCTCATGCTTGTTTTCCCCCAAAAGGAGTACCGTGACTTCCGCTCCGTCGCTCGCTAGATGCCTTGCTGCAACTAGCCCGTCCCCGCCCTTACCGCCGTGACCGACGAAAACCACAACCCTCTTGCCCCTTACGTCGCCAAGGGCCTCTACTATGGCGTCTCTAACGGACTTACCAGCGTTTTCCATGAGCAACCTAGTTGGAACCCCTAAGGCTTCGGAGTTTATCTCAAGAGCCCTCATCTCGGACACAGTTATCATTTCACACACCTCAGACTCGGGTTACGTCTTCACCTCTCAGCATTGGAGTCACTCATCAATGACAATGATACTTCCATGAGCAATAATTTATTATTTAACCATGCAAAGAATCGTGATGCCGTTAGGGAAACAGACCGAAGAGGGACTAAAACACCTCTTCATGGCGAACTCCGAAGATCACTTGTTGTTGCTTTTCTCCTCAGAGGCTTACGAGCAAGCGGGCAAAAGGGAGGAGGCGACAAAGCTTAGAGAAAAAGCCCTTGTAGAGCTAGGCCATGCTAAAGGCATTTTAGAAAAGATTATTCAGTATAATGGGTTAGAGTACGTTAAAGCGTGGCTTAACGAGCTGGAGTCGTCGAAAGTGCCAGACGACGAACCGTTGAGGTTCATGCACTACGCTACTCTCTACATGCTTTATAAGCTTCTAACAGAGCGTAACGAACTACCTAAAAACGAGGGAGAAAGCAAAGCGGCCACGTACTATGAACTCTCAAGGAAGGCCTTCCAAGACCTCCTGGACAGCGGTAAGCCTCCTGCATGATAAGTCGTATATTTAATTGAGCGTAAGTGAATTCGTTAACCAAGTTTTTATATCACTAATTTTCAATTAACAAGACCAAAAATGGTCTTCGACCTAGCCAAGGTCGAGTCCCTCCTAAGGAACTTCGCTG
>CAYRZA010000064.1:0-5146 GCA_964428675.1 uncultured Desulfurococcales archaeon
CCCTTAGCGGTCTTATAAGAGACCTTTAGGCTCAACGCGAGGTCGCTTATGCTCATCCTCCCGTTCTCTTTAATTATGGATAGAACCTCCTGAAGCCTCGGGGCGAGCTCCACGTTTAAGGGCTTATTTCATTGCCGAATTAATAAGGGAAGTCCCGAAATATTACCCTTTATTAAATTATGCTAAATACTTAAGTCGTGGCCCTACTGCTGGACGAGGAGGAAGTAGCGAGGCTCTTGACCTTCAGGGAAGCTTACGAGGCCATGAGGGAGGCTTTTTCCTTGGAGTACAGGGGCTTGGCTGTGAACACTCAAAGGGTTAGGACGATGTTCAAGGGGACTGCCTTGACTTATCAAGCCGGAGCCATTGGGGACTACTTCGGCTTCAAGACGTTCATTTCGAGGTCCTTCCTCGGGGCTCTCTTCAAGAGCGACGGGCAACTAGTGATGTTGGTCTCTTCCGATTATTTAACTAGGGTGAGGACTGGGGCCTTAGCCGTCCTGGCTTCGGATTACCTAAAGGGGCACTATAGCGAGGTTTGCGTTGTCGGTTTAGGAAGGCTCGGGGTCTTTGCGGTTAAGGCATTCAATGAGCTCAAGGGAATTAAGCCTTTGGTCAGCGCCAAGACGGAAGAGGGGATAAATCGAGGCATAGAGGGGATGAAGGCTATTGGCGCTGAGGGGAAGACAGTAAGCGTACAGGAGTGCGTGAGCGGTGCGGAGGTAATAGTTACCTTGACAAACTCCAAGGAGCCGTTCGTAAAGTTGGAGAGCATAAAGAAGGGGGTCCACATAAACGCGATGGGGAGTAACTTGCCCGAAAGGGTCGAGCTCTTCCCAGAGGTAATAAAGAACGCGAGCCTCATAGCGGTGGAGGACGTGCAGCAGGCCTTGAGCGAGGCGGGAGAGCTGATCTTAGCCAAAAAGTTGGGCATGCTCGACGAGAGTAAGATAGTTCCCTTCTCCGCAGTGGTTTCGGGAAAGTACGGTAGGAAGAGCGATGACGAGATAACGGTCTTCAAGTCCGTGGGGACTGGGCTAATAGACGTGGCCGTAATGGTGAGGCTGATGGAGCTAGCTAATAAATATGGCCTGGGCAAGGAAGTTAGCCTGAGCCTGAAATGGTCTCAAAAATAGGGAGGGAAGTCGAGCTCTCACCAGTAGAGCTGGGCTCCCAGACGGCCAAGAGGGTCGAGATAAACCTCGCCTCCGGCTCCCCAGACCCAAGGGTAATGCCCATAGTCGAGATAAAGAAGGCTTATAACGAAGTCCTAGACCAGTTAGGCCCTAAGGCCCTATTCTATCCTGGAGCCGGCGGACAGGAAGTCCTAATAGAGAGGGCCTGGGATTACGCCGGCTTCCTTGGAGTCAAGAGGAACTCCGACGATAGGCTAGTAATTACGAGCGGGGCACAGCACGCAATAGAATTGCTTTCGATGTACTTCCTCGACTACAGGGAGAGCAAGATCGCAGTGGAGAACCCGACCTTCGTGGAGACCTTCCAGCCCATGAAGCTCATGAGCTCCGTTGTCTTCCCGATAGGCCTCGACTCCAAGGGGATGAAAGTGGAAGAACTGGAGTTCGTCGTTAAGTTAACTAAGATAGACTTCGTGTACGTCATCCCGAACTGCCACAACCCCGCTGGGGTTAACCTGGACGAGGAGAGGAAGAAGAGGCTAGTGGAATTGGCCAGCGAGTATGACTTCTATATAATAGAGGACGACCCGTACAGGACGATAGCCTGCGGCTTGGGGGAGCCGATAAAGAACTACGACAAGGAGGGAAGGGTTATTTACGTCTCGTCCTTCAGCAAGGTCATAGCGCCCGGCCTGAGGGTCGGGTTCATGATAGCCAGGGAGGACATAGCGGAGAAGATATCGTTAATGGAACAGATGGACTTCTCGACCTCCACGTTGAACCAGTACGTCGTCGCGAAGCTCTTGGAGTGGAGAGTCCCCCAGGAGAGGAGGAAGACTCTATATGAGCACTACGGGAGGAAGATGAGGGTAATGATAGACGAGCTCATGGACAGGGGGTTGAGGGACTTCAACGAGCCGAAGTGCGGGTTCTTCCTTCTTTTGGACTCAAAGAAGAACGCCGAGAGGGTCTTCCAGGAGGCAGTGAAGAGGGGGGTCAGCGTTGTGAACGCGAAGCCCTTCTTCCTGAGGGGAGGCGAAACGATGCTGAGGCTGAGCGTCGCTGTGGAGACTGAGGAGAGGATAAAGGAAGGGGTTAAGAGGTTGAGCGAAGCCATAAAGTCCGCCTGAAACCGATTTTTACCCTTAAAGAAATCTCACCACGTGGCAGTCCCAATAATTTACGGGAAAATTTACGAAGAGCACAGGAGCGAGGGTTACCATCCCGAGAACCCAGACAGGCTCAAAATGGTACTGAACTCCATAAAGCCTGAAGTAATCATTGAGCCTGAGCCAGTCAGGAAAGAGGACGTCCTATTGGTTCACGACGCTGACTACGTTGAGCTGGTAGAAAGGGAGAGCAGGCTCGGCTTCTCCCACCTGGACCCAGACACTTACGTGAACGAGGCGACCTTCACGGCTGCGCTCCACGCCCTGGGAGGCGCTCTTAAGGCATACGAAGTCCAGGGGTTCGCTCTGGTTAGGCCTCCAGGCCATCACTCCGGCATAGCGGGTAAAGCCTTGGGAGGGCCAACCCTAGGCTTCTGCATATTCAATAACGTGGCCTTCCCGATAAAGAAGCTGGGACTGAAGAGGGTGGCGATAATTGATTTCGACGTCCACCACGGCAACGGAACGCAAGAGATCTTCTGGAACGACCCGGAGGTGCTCCACATAGACGTCCACCAGGACCCGAGGACCCTCTACCCTGGAACCGGCTTCCCAGAGGACGTGGGCGGAAGGGAGGCAGAGGGGACCAAGGTGAACCTAGTCCTACCCCCAGGATCCGGGGACGACACCTACCTCGAGTTGTTCCCCATAATAGAGTCAATACTCGACGACTTCAAGCCGGAAGTAATAGCATTCTCAGCGGGGTTCGACGCGTTCGAGAACGACGGCCTGGCTAGGATTAGGGCGACCGAGACGACGTTCTACAACTTCGGCAAGTTAGCTAGAAGGGCGAAGAGGTTCTACGCTGTGCTCGAGGGGGGATACAGCGTGGGGCTGACTAGAGGGGCTAAGGCTTTCTACGAGGCCCTAAACGGGGTAGAAATCGACTACAAGGTCAACGCGAGCAATCCAGGAGTGATGACGGCCTTCAGGGAGAGCCTCGAGTACCAAAAGTCCATCCTCAGGAAGTACTGGAAAGTCTAGCACTCGTAATAGCACTTAAGTGCTAAGTTAGTCGCAGCGTTCACGTCTCTGTCCTCCTTGAAGCCGCACTTGGGACACACGAATAGGCTCCCCATGAGCTCCCCTCCCCTGAAGCCGCACCTGGAGCAAACCCTGCTGGTTCCACTGGCGCTTAAGACCCTGTACTTAATCCCCCTAGAGTAGAGCTCCTTGACCAACTCGTCGACTATCACCTTTAAGGTGCCGGCAATCCTGTTGTCTATCTCCCTCAGGTCCTCTAGGGCTACTACTTTAGGGTCTAGACTCTCTATGAAGTCCACTGCCTGCTTCACCACTGAAGACGCCTTCTTCCTCACCTCGTTTATCGCTGTGACCCCTTGTGGAGAGGAGAGAACCCTCGCCATGTCCTCTGAAATCAGGGACTCGCCGAAGAACTTCTTGGCCAAGAACCTCTTGCTCTTTTCCTCGATGGCGACTACCGTGATGAGTCTCCTCACCCCGACGTCGACTCCCACTATTGCCTGACCGATCTCGTAGGCAAGGTAGACCTTGATCTCCCCATTGAACTCCGCTACGGCGTGGTTTGGTTCCCCTTCCAAGGGCGGTTCAACAACGGCGTTAAAGTCCTTGATCACGACCTTGTTTCCCTGCTTCTGGACCTTCAGGGGGCCTATCCTCACCTTCCCGGCACTAACCGCTTGGTAGTAAACCCCTTTCGGGAGGTTAAGGCTCGGAGGACCTACGCTCAGCCCCCTACTCTTCAGCACCTTAGCGTACATCGACGCGAACTGGATTTCCCTCTGTAGGTCTTTTAGCTTGCCTGCTTCTATAATTTTTGACTCAAAAAGTCGTACCTTCATAAAATATGTTTGAACTTCGTATCTAAAAAATCACTTCAGCCTACTCAGAACCTCAACTACTACTGGCACCGGCAGGCCCTCTAAGGCCTTAACCCTCTCCTGCAGGTTGTCGATAGAACTGACGTCCGTCAATTCCTTAAGCTCGCCGTTTACGACCTCGTAGACTTTTACCACCTTAACCGAGTCCTGCGGGAGTATGGCCTCTGATATAGCGTACTTCGCTTTACCTCTGTCGGCCTCGTAGCCGTACTCGTCGAACCACTTGACTATCCTTTCGGGGACTTCCAACTGCATTTCACTAACCTATGTTAATACTTCCCACTGGGAGTTATAAGTTCGCCCACCGAAGGATATAAACACAGCACCGTAAAGTATAAACACACCTTTACTCTAGTTCGGAAACTGTTCCCTCCTTCACAGGATCCCCGAAGCCCAAGTAGAGCCTGAGGGTAGAGGAGTAAACGTAGCCTTCGTTATAGTACATCTTATAGTACTCCTCTACTTCCTTCGCCCTAGACTTGTTGAAGTAGTTCACGAAGTAGACCTTCGGCCCCTCTATGTCGTTGAAGGTCAGCATGGCCGAGTTCAGGCTAGAGGCGAAGGGCTTAAGCCTCTCGGTGACCTCCTTATAGGCCTCTAAGGGCTCGAGGCCTTCCTTAGCCCTATTGAGAATTTCGGAGAAGTAGAGGTAGCTGTCCGTGAAGGGCAACGTGGGATCGCTGAACGCCTTCCTGCTTATTGAACCGTTGTGAGCGAAGAAGAGGTCATGGGTTCTCGTCCTCCCGTGGTAGGGGTGGTTATGTCTCACCGAGTAGAGGAACTTCCTCCCCTTTCTGGCGTGGATTACTCCTACGGCCCTCCTCCCTTCTAGTATAGAGATTATGTTATAAAAGATGGGATCCTTGAATATAGGCACCCTAGTCTTATAGAAGATCAACTTCCACTCTCCAGAGTCCAGAAAGTAAGCACTGAGCCCCCAGCCGTCGTCGTGAGACCTGTAAGCGAAATAGGGGTCGTT
>CAYRZA010000065.1:0-5114 GCA_964428675.1 uncultured Desulfurococcales archaeon
CATTTATTTGAGGTGTTGGCAGACCAGTTCGAGCTGTACAAGAGGCAGGCCTGGGAGAGGATAATCAGGGACAGGGAAATAGGCTACTTAGACCCCGACATATTTGACCTCCTCCAGGCCTTCTTCTCCAGGCCTAAGACCTTTACTATCAGTAGCTGTAGCGGCAGAGTCACTATTATCGACTCCGAGTTCCCCTGGGAGAGGAAGGGCAGTACTGTGGTCTTCAAGGACCACCTAAAGGTCACGGAGGAGGACCTGAGGGAGAACTTAGTCAAGAAGCCTTACAAAAAGTATTGGCTGATAGTCCAGGGGCCAATAGTCCACGCTTACGCCAAGGACTTGGACGAGGCCTGGGAGCTCCTGGGAATAGCGAGGAAGGCCGGGTTCAAGCACTCAGGAATAATGACGAAAAACGAGAAGGGTTACTTAGTGGAGTTCAGGACCGGAGTGAGGATGGTTCATTTGCTGGACGAAAACCAGGACTTAGGGAAGGTGGCTGAGGAGGCCATGAGGGTACTGTTGAAGGGCAAGGAGAAGAAGGAGAAGCTCAAGCAAGCGCTTTTGGAGTCACTTAACGTTAATAATTCTGTGGAGCTGGGGCAGAACCCTGTATGGGAGGCCAAGTGATAACACAGCTTCGGCCAGTTCCCTTAGGGCCTTCTCGTAGTCGTTCCTCCTCCCATCCGGCTGTAAGACGACCTTGCTCGGGTCTATCCCCTGATCCTTAACGAACATTTCCACTTCAGCTAGGTCTCTCTTCGGGTCGACTATCACGAACTTGTAATACGTCGCCCAGTCGTCCCCCTTGAAGTGGTACTTGATCTTGAACCCAGCGTTGCTGAGCTTCGGCGAGACTGAGAACACGTCTACCAGCTCCCTTAACTCCCTGCTCGGCCTTATCGTACCGCTCGTTTCAACGATTATCGTGTGGCCCTCTTCCTTCAGCCTCTTCGCTAACGGCACTAAGTCCTGTAGCAACGGCTCGCCCCCAGTAATCGTCGTCACTTTGACCTTCCTGTCGAGTTCGGCCATTATTTCGTCCACGCTCATCAACTTCCCCTCCCACTTGTGCCAGCTGTACTTAGTGTCGCACCAGACGCACCTCAAGTGACAGCCTGCTAGCCTCACGAAGTTCGAAGGGATCCCTATTACTAGCCCTTCACCCTGGATTGAGGTGAAGATCTCGCTTACCCAGTACTTCATTCCTCAACTCACCGAGAAGGAATCCTAATAACTCCTCCACTCCCTGCCTTTTCTCAGCGCTTATTTCGAACCACTTAACGCCCTTCTGGGTTAAGCGTTCAACTATTTCTTTTTTGATCGCCTCGTCCACGTCGTCAATTTTGTTAAGGACAGGAACGGCCCTCTTCAAGGAGCTTACCTCCTCGAACAGGTCCATTTGCTCCTTGGGGGAGTAAAGCGAGGCCCTTGACACGTCGAAGAGGAAGACGATTATCCCTTGCAGGTTAACGATCGCGTTTATCGCCTTCCTCTCTATTGCGTTCCTCTCGCTCATGGGCCTGTCAAGAATCCCTGGGGTGTCTATTACTTGCACCGTCATGTCAGGAAGTTTAATGTGGCCCACGTGGATCTCTTTAGTCGTGAAGGGATAGGAGGCCACTTCGGGCTTCGCTGTCGATATGGCGGAAACTAATGTGGACTTGCCCACGTTCGGGGGCCCCGCGACTATTATCGTCGGCATGTTAGGGTCTACTGCCTTAAGCTTCCTTGCCTCGGAGAAGACCTTCCTCAAGTAGGAGACGCACTCGGCCCTGGCCCTCATTATGCTCGAAGCCCTCCCGAAGCCCTGCCTCATCAGCTTGTTCGCAACTTCCTCGTCGTTAGCCCTTATTTCTCCCATGTAGAGGACTAAAGCCCTCCTAGCTAGGTTTACCCCTCTCCTTATTGCGCCCAAGCACTTCTTTACCTTGTTGATGTCCCCAGCTATTATCTCGAGCGCTGTTTTGTAAAACGGGTGCAACTCCTCTATCCTGGGCACGGACTTAAGGAACTCCTCGTAAACGCTCAAGGAGTCCCTGTATAACGCTAACCTCCTCAGTTCCCTGTCCTTTACCGAAGTGCCTCCGACCTTCCTTATTTTCTTAAGTAAACTGGAAATGAAGTCCTCGACCTCTGGGGGGAGCTTAACTCCCTCAAAGGGGTTCCTCATGGCCTCAACAGACCTTCGACCCTGCAGGGGCCTCTCCGTCCACTGTGAGAACGAAAGGCCTCTGCCCCTCTTCGCAGCCCGCAGCCAGTATCATGCCTTGGCTCTCGTAGCCCCTTATCTTCTTGGGCTTCAGGTTGGCAAGCACTACTACCCTCTTCCCTATTAGCTGCTCCGGCGAGTACCACGGGGCTATGCCGCTGATTATTTGCCTCTCCTGACCGCCAAGGTCAATGATAAGCTTCAGCAACTTAGTCCCTTCGATCCTCTCCGCGCTCTTCACAACCCCAATCCTTATGTCGAGCTTTTGGAAGTCCTCAATGGTTATCTCTTCCACGCGGGGGAATTCCTGGGCTAATAAATAACTCTACCCACCCCTCATTTACTTAGTCAAGTAAAAAATCGGTAATACAGTGGCGGATTTATTTACTAGTCTGTGTAAAAGCAAACGTGGAGTTACTCAAGCTCGCCGAGGGTAAGACAAAGGTCGTCTATTCCTTTGAGGGCGACAAGGTTCTGCTTTACTTCAAGGACGACATAACCGCAGGTGACGGGGCGAGGCACGACGTCTTGCCAGGGAAGGGAGTTCTGAACGCGCAGACTTCCGCTTACCTCTTCAGGGTCTTGGAGGGTAAGGGGATTGAAACCCATTACATAGGCATGTACGACGAGAGGACAATGATAGTCAAGAGGCTCAAGATGATCCCAGTGGAGGTCGTCTTGAGGAACATAGCGACTGGGAGCATAGTCAAGAGGCTCCCGATTAAAGAGGGGGAAGTCTTCGAACCGCCGATAGTCGAGTTCTTCCTAAAGGACGACCAGAGGCACGACCCCATGTTGAACTATTACCATATGGAACACTTGAAGCTCATGACCAGGGAAGAGGCCAGACAAGTCGAGGAAATCATGTTTAAGATAAACGACGTGCTTTACCCATTATTGAAGTCCAAAGGGCTAATACTTTACGACTTCAAGGTCGAGTTCGGCAGGCTGGGGGACAGGCTGATAGTTGGGGACGAGCTGACCTTGGACTCCATGAGGGTCAGGGAGGAGGGGACTAACAGGATACTAGACAAGGACCTCTACAGGAAGGGGGCTGACCTGGAAACGGTGAAGAGGGCTTACGAGGAGTTCTTCAGGAGGTTGACGTCATGAAGTTCAAGGTAGAGCTCATAATACTCAACAAGGAAGGGGTCAGGGATCCAGAAGGGGAGACCCTACAGCGTTACGTGGTCGAGAAATACTCTTCGAAGTTCCTCAGCACCAGGGTCGGCAAGTACATCCTCTTCGAGGTGGAGGGGAGCAGTAAGGAGGAAGTGGAGGAAATGGTGAAAAGGCTGGCTTACGAGAGGAGGTTATACAATCCATTAGTCCACAAAATAGAGGTGAGGGTAACTGCCTAAGGTCGCCGTAATTAAGTTCCCCGGGACGACTTGCGAGGTTGACGTCTACAAGGCCCTGCTCGAGGCCAAGGTCGAGGCGGAAATAGTGAGGTTCAAGGACTTCGACCCTGATAAATATAACGCTGTTGTTCTCCCAGGGGGCTTCAGCTACGGGGACTACTTGAGGGCGGGGGCCATTGCGGCCAACACGGAGACCATGAAACTGGTCAAGGAGATGGCTGACCAGGGCAAGAAGGTCTTGGGGATATGCAACGGCTTCCAGATCCTCGTTGAGGCGGGCCTTTTGGAGGGAGCGTTATTGCCCAACCTGAACCTTAGGTTCGTGAGCAAGTGGGTTTACTTGAAAGTCCTCAGGAGGGACACGTTCCTCACCAAAAACCTCGAAAAGGACGTCCTTTATATGCCAATAGCCCACGCTGAGGGAAGGTATTACCACCCTGACCCGGAGAGGGCTAAGGCTTTGGCAGTCCTGGCTTACAGCGACGAGAATGGGAACGTCAGGGACGACGTGAACCCCAACGGCTCCATCTTCAACATAGCCTCTGTAGCTAACGAGGAGGGGAACGTGGTGGGCATGATGCCCCATCCGGAGAGGGCGAGCTTCAAGTTACTTTCCCCCCTCAATAACGCAGACGGTTTACTGCTACTAAGGGGGTTGACGTCGTGAGGCTTACCCTCTCCCCCTACGAAATGGAATTGGTTAGGAAGGCCTTGGGGAGGGAGCCGAACGAGGCGGAGTGGCTTACCATTGACGCCCTTTGGTCGGAACACTGCTCCTACAAGTCCTCAAAGGTCTTCCTGAGGGCGCTTCACAGCACCGGCGAGAGGGTAGTCATGGGAATCGAGGACTGGCAGGACGCCGGGGCCTTGGACGTGGGCGACGGCTGGGCCATAGTGTTGAAGCTGGAAAGCCACAACCATCCATCCGCGATAGACCCGTTCAACGGTGCAGCAACAGGGGTCGGGGGGATAATAAGGGACATAATAAGCAAGGGGGCAAGGCCCATAGCCCTCCTCGACATGATAAGGGTCGGCCCGCTGAGCGACGAGAGGAGCAGGTGGCTGTTGCAGGGGATAATAAGGGGCATAGGGTTCTACGGCAACAGCGTCGGAGTCCCAGTAGTCGGAGGGGAGCTGAGCTTCGACGAGACCTACAAGGACAATCCGTTGGTCGACGTTGCGGGAGTGGGGGTAGTTAGGATAGACAGGATAGTGCCGAGCGTGGTGAAGAGGCCCGGGCTCAAGTTGGTGATAGTCGGGGCGACGGGAATTGACGGCCTTGGCGGGGCCTCCTTCGCCTCCAGGAAGCTCAGCGGGGAAGACGAAATAGGGGCAGTACAGATAGCCGACCCATTTGCGGGCAAGATAGTCCTCGACGTCACTTTGGAGGTTTCCCGATACGTGGAGGCTATAAAGGACTTGGGGGGTGGGGGATTAGTCGTCGCGGTAACCGAAATGGCCAACGGGTTGGGCGCAGTGGTCGACCTCGATAAGCTCCCGTTAAGGGTTGAGGGGATGACGCCTGAGGAGATGCTAATTTCCGA
>CAYRZA010000066.1:0-4939 GCA_964428675.1 uncultured Desulfurococcales archaeon
TACCTTAAGGTCTGGGAGAGGAGCATTAAGGAACCGGAGAAGTTCTGGGACGAAGTCGCGAGCGAACTCGTTTGGTTCGAGAAGTACAAGAAAGTCCTCGAGTACCGTTCCCCGGACAGTTACAAGTGGTTCGTGGGAGGTAAAATAAACCTGGCATATAACGCGCTGGACAGGTGGAAGAACAAGGAGAAGGACGCGATAATTTGGCTCAACGAGGAACTGCAGGAAAGGAGGGTAAAATACTCCGAGCTTTTGGACGCAAGCAGCAGGATAGCGGGCTTCATAAGGGAATTTGCGTCCCCAGGGGACGTAGTGATGCTCTACATGCCAATGGTAATAGAGTCCGCAGAAGTGATGTTGGCGAGCGCGAGGGCTGGGACTGTACACACCGTAGTTTTCTCCGGCTTCGGAGCTAAGGCTTTAGCTGACAGGATACAGTCGAGCAGGCCTAAGGTAATCTTCACGGCCGACGTGACTTACAGGAGGGGGAAGGAGATAGAGCTGAAGAAGGTAGTAGACGAGGCGATAAAGCTGTCTAATTGCGACTGCAAGGTCGTAGTCCTCGACAGGGCAGGGAAGGCGGAGTTCAAGGAGGGGAGGGACTACGAGTTCCACGAGGCCTTGAAGGCGAAGCCGATAGAAGCTAGGCCCATGGACTCCCAGGAGCCCCTGTTCATACTTTACACTTCCGGCACCACGGGGAGACCTAAGGGGATAGTGCACGCAGTAGGCCATTACACCGTTTGGGACTACGCGCACGTCAAGTGGCTCTTCGACTTCTCCCACGGTGAGAAGCTCTTAACTACTGCCGACATAGGCTGGATAAACGGCCACTCCTACAGCCTTTACGGAGTCTTACTGAACTATGGGACAGCCATATGGTTCGAGGGCGTGATGGACTACCCCAGGCCTGACGTAATGTGGGAGATAATTGAGAAGTATAAGGTGGAATACGTCTGGACGGCCCCAACGCTAATAAAGATGCTCATGAAGTACGGCGAGGAGTGGGTTAGGAAGCACGAGACGTCCTCTCTGAAGGTCTTCGTGACCGCGGGGGAGAGCCTGGGAGACGAGGCTTTCGAGTGGCTAAGGAGGAACGTGAAGGCGGAGAGGATATTCGAGGTTTGGGGGCAAACGGAGAACTCAGGATACATAGCCTCACCCGGCGGGTCTTACTACGGCTTCCTGCCGGTGAAGAAGGGGAGCGTGGGGTTGCCCTTGCCTTCAATAGACATAAAAATAGTCGACGACAGCGGGAAGGAGTTACCCCCTAGAACTCCTGGGCACATAATAGTCACCTCTCCGTCCCCGGCCTTCATGATAGGCCTCTGGAACGACGAGAGGTATAAGAACTACTACGCCAAGTTCGGCTTCTACGAGACGGGAGACTACGGCTATAAGGACGAGGAGGGTTACATTTACATATTGGGCAGGACAGACGACGTGATTAAGGTCGCCGGCCACAGGCTGGGGGTCGCGGAGGTCGAGAACGCGGCCTACGTCCCGGAAGTCGCTGAGGTCGCCGCCATCGGAGTTCCGGACCCCGTGAGGGGAGAAGTAATAGTGATATTCGCAGTGCCTAAAGAGGGGATAACGGACTTCCAGGCGTTAAAGGAGAAGATAAGGCAGAGCGTGAGGGAGAACTTGGGCCCAGTGGCTGTGGTCAAAGAAGTTGTGCTGGTTAACAAGTTGCCGCACACGAGGACTGGGAAGATAATGAGGAGGGTGCTTAGGGCCTTGGCTACGGGGAAAGACGTTGGGGACGTTTCAACTCTGGAGGACGAGACGTCAGTTGAAGAAGCTAAAAAAGCCTTACAGGAAATAAAAGTCCTCGATGAGCAAGCTGGTAAGCCTTGAGGAGGCCGTGGAGCTGGTACCTGACGGGGCCTCAATAACGATAAGCGGCATGTCGTTCCACAGGAACCCTATGGCCTTCATTTACGCCCTAATTAAGGCGGGAAAGAGAAACCTCTATTTCATCGACAGGGAGCCGGGCTTCGGCCTGGAAGTCCTGCTCAAGGCTAAGGCAGTTAGGAAGATAAGGGCTGCAATGGCCACGCTGGAGTGGTTCGGCATCCCCCCTTACTTCAGGAAGAGTATAGAAAATGGAGAAGTAGAGTTCTTAGAGGACACCTGCGGCGCGTTCATAGCTGGAATAAGGGCCGGAGCCTTCGGTTTGCCCTTCATGCCAGTAAAGGGAATTCTCGGCTCGGACTTAATAAAAGTCCACGAGAGGGAGGGGACTTGGAAGGTGGGGAAGGACCCGTTCACTGGGGAGGAAATGGTCTACGTTAAGGCGATAGTCCCTGACGTGGCGGTAATTCACGTGCACAGGGCCGACGAGGAGGGGAACGCCGAGATCTTGGGCCCAATTTACGAGGACGAGTATAAGGCGAAGGCCGCTAAGATCACGATAATTACCGCTGAGGAAATAGTCGACAAGTCGTACTTCTACGGCAGGAGGCCTACAATAAACGCCGTTCACGTAACCGCAGTGGTCCACGCCCCTAGGGGTGCGGAGCCCACGAGCATGTACGGCCTTTACGACGTGGACTGGGAAAAGGTAATAGAGGAGCTCGGACCGCTATAAGAGCCTGTAAACCGTCGATATGGTGGTTAAAACGAACGTGACCCCCAAAGCGGCGTAAATCACGGAAGGCTTCAACTTGAGGGTCTGCCTGGAAACGAAGTAGCCGACAATTAGCGAAGTAAAAGCAGTGACTAAAGCGTCGTTTAAGGGCAGTAAGCCTAGCTTCAGGTAAGCCAAGGAGCCGGAAAGCGCAGTAAAGAACATCGTTAAAGTGGCGGTGCCTATTAACCTCTTAACGTCCATGGGGAAGAGCAGCATTAAAGCCGATAAGAACATTATCCCGCCGCTCGCTCCTATCGTCGAGGCCACGTTGCCTATTAGGAAGGAGAAGAACGAAAGTGGGATATAGTTCCACTTCCTCTCCTCCTTAGCCCTACCCTCGACCTTCCCCTTCCCTAAAGCCCTAGCGAAGCTTACGTAAGCCATGACCGAAGTGAAAACGGAGAACGCTATTTCGAGGTAAAAGTCCGGCATTTCGGAGCTGATTATAGCCCCAGTTTGGGCCCCTAGAGTCGAAGAAGCCGCCATTATTATTGCCTTTTTCACGTCAACTTTGCCGGAGCTCAGGAAAGAGTATACCACGCTTATAGTAGTTATTACGTCAATCAACAGGCTCGAGCCCACGGCCTGCTTGAAGTTGAAACCCACATAAAGGAAGGCAGGGACCACTATTAAAACGCCCGAGGAGCCCGTCAGACCCGTTAATATTCCGACTAGAACCCCTACAAAAACGAAATAAAGGGCGTTCATACTAGAGCTGACCTTAGACCCTTGGGGTCTAAAGAGTTGATGAACCTCCTCTCCTCGTTATCGAGCTTTATTACCTCAGGTCTCCCGTCTACTACGACTTCGAAGCCCGTGTTCTCGAGGACCTCATCTACGCTGACCCCTTCGTGAACTGCCTTAAGCTTCCACTTCCTCAAGGCCCTGTCGTACTCCATGACGGCCAGGTTGGTCACCAGGATCACCCTATTATTGGAGTACTTAGCAGAGCCGGTGGCGAAGTCCACCCTCTTCACTAGCGACCTCTTACTGTGCTTAAGGTTCCACAGAACGGCCTTCTTGGCCAAGGGAAGGATGAAAGCCGTCGCCGCACCTCCAGTAAGCCTTACCTTAGGTTTGTAGTAATCCCCTATTACGGACAGGTTTACGTTGGTCTCCTCGTCTATTTGGACGGGGCCGAGGAACATGACGTCTAACTTGCCCTTCTGAGCGAGGTCGAAGGCGTCGGCAGTTATTAGTACTGGAGTTGCCTCCGCCATGAAGGGGTTCCCCGTTGAGGCCGAAACCTCGACCCTAGCGGGGTTGTCGGCCTCAGCGACCCCAATTATCCTTACCTTTTTCCCATAATAGTCCCTGGCCATGAAGGCCCCTATAAGGGCCGGAATCGAGTTCAACCCAATGTAAACTAGTTCCCCGTCCTCGAGGCTCATGGCTATTGCCTTTATCGCCGAGTCGAGCCTGTAAAGGGGGTCCATAGGTATTAGGAATTAAACGGAATTAAAACGGTGTAGCGGACCCGGGGGGATTCGAACCCCCGACCACCGGCTGACCCCTGGGCCTCCACAATAGGAGGCCGGCGCTCTGTCCTGGCTGAGCTACGGGTCCAGGTTAATGCTATGCTATAATTCTTTTAAACGTTTTCTCATCGAAAACCGCCGTTCAGGAGGGCTTAAACGCTAAAACAGCGCTCAAATAGTTCGGCCCCGATCACTAATTCGTGAGCTTAAGGGAGGAGAACTTCCACTTCCTGCTCATCTCAAGGGCTTTAAGGAGCTTATCGCTCTCCTTCGCCACCGTCGCCTCGCCGCTGTTACTTTACTACCTCGGCCTTGCGCCTTTTATGGTCGGAATCGTGTTGGCAGGGGCCCTAGCGTTCACCGCAATATTATCAATCGCTTTGGGCGTGCTGGGGGACTATAAGGGGTACAGGATTTCCCTATTCGTTTCCGACCTGGTGAGCGGGATAGGCTGCACCTTAATGGGCCTGGCGAGCTCTCAGGTCGTGGCTTCTTTAGGCGTAATACTGGCAGGCCTCAGCGGGGGTGCAGGGGCACCTAGAGGCGCTTTCTCCCCCGGGACTACTGCCCTCGTGTCGACCAACTGGAGGGACGAAAGGGAAAGGGTGAAGAGGTTAGGCCTTCTTATATCCATAGCCTCAGCCTCGTCGATCTTGGGCAACTCGCTCTTCGCTTTGGTTTCATCGCTGGGCAACGAATTGAATTACGTAAGGTATGCGTATTTGTTCTCCGCTGCCCTCCTCTTCGTCTCAGCGTTCCTGGTGCTGCGGGTTAAGGAGAGGAGGAAGTCCGCTAAGAAAGAGAGGGTACTATCGAGGAGGTCAGCGTC
>CAYRZA010000067.1:0-4931 GCA_964428675.1 uncultured Desulfurococcales archaeon
TAAAATTGGTGCCGCGGCCGGGATTTGAACCCGGGTCTCGGGCTCGAAAGGCCCGAATCCTCTCGGCCCGCCTGTTGACCGGGCTAGACGACCGCGGCGACTTATAACTCCCCTTTAGCAATTTAAGTCTTTGCTAGCTGAATTACAGAAATAAAATCACTTCTTGACGACTTCGAACCCTACTTCATTCCTCTTCCTCCAGCTCAGGAGCGCGTACCAAGCGGCCAACGACTCCATTGCAGTATACACCGGGAATAGCAATAAGGCCAGGGCGAAATAAGCCAGCTCTTTCCCCCAGCTCAAATTCAAGGGGTCCAGGTTCAGTTTCAGCCCTATTATGTACCAGAAGATTAAGTTATAGAGGATAGCGAGGGAGGCGAAGCCGAAGTACGGGAACGGGTTCGCTGAGGGAAATAGAAAATTTAAGATAGAAATTACGAACGAGGGGAACCCCGCTAGCCAGCCCACAGTGGAGAGCCAATAGTAGGCCTTAGCCCAAAGGGGCGACCTCTTCCTGAGCATGTTGAAGGAGTGGAAGAACCACCTCCTCCTCTGCTTGAAGTAGTCCGTTAAGGAGAAGGGGCTCTGCTCGTAAAGTGCCCCGGGGATCCAGGCTATCCTGAACCCTTTCCTTTGCGCCTCAAGTCCGAACTCGCTGTCCTCCCCCCAGGTCTCGCCTAAGTCCCAGCAGACCTTCTCCTCCACGTCTGCCCTAACCAGTAAATGAGACCCGTGGAGCCAGGAGACCATTTTAGCCTTAGTTTCTACAGTGGAGAAGAAGACGTCCTGGGCCGGCCTCAAACTGTCGGCGAGCGAGACCAACAAGTTCTTCCCCCAGAAGTTGGGGTAGACTATGAGGCCGTGACCGATCTCCGCTTTTTCGTTATTTATGAAGTCCTTAATGCCGAGCACGGTGTCTTCCCCAACCACGCTCTCCTCGTCCATGAAGTATACCCAGACGTCGCTTCTGTTCAGGCCCAGAGCTCTCCTGAGCTCGCAGGCGTAGTTGAGGGCCCTGGCCTTATACTTACTTCCGTTGCGAGTGAAGTAATCCTTCGGAGTGTAGAACACTTTTACTTTGTCTGACTTGAGGAACTCCAGGTCGGCCCCTTCATCCGTAACCACCCAAACCTCGAAGTCGTCGAGGTGCCTGCTTGCCCAGGTAAGTACGCTCTCCACGCCTCTGGCTACTGCGTCCTTATTCTCGCCCTTTGTAGTTATTTGGAATATTACCTTGAACTTCGACTCCCCATTGTAAACCCTGCTTACTCTTACCCAGTCCTCGAGCTTGATGAACGATGACACAAATGTTGTGACGAGAAGGAAGGCGCCGAAAAGCCAAACTATTTTGAGTACTGAAAGCGGAGTGTAGGGGAAGTGTTGCGTTGTCCTCACTAAGGAATAAGCTATTAGGACTAGCAACAGGCCGAGTAAGTAAAATAACCTAGAAAACCTGAGCGTCTTCCAAATCTTTTCGTTTACTTTCAGACTATAAAGGAAAGTAAATCTTCTCTCGGTGACGGACTTTTGACCTGACAAGTTGTGGTAAATAGTTCGATACTTTTATATGTTTATTCGCCAGTGTCCCTGGTATTAGGTCTCCTCTTCGGCCTGAACGAGTGGGCGTGATTCGGGTCGTAGACGCTCGACCTCACTAAGTCCTTGTAACGCTCCGGGTCGGCCACCTTCCCCACTATTATCACCGCGTCCTTGAATATCTTCTCCTCCTTGACCCTCTGTACCAGCTCCCCCACTGTGCACTTTATGACCTTCTGGTCTGGCCAGGTCGCTTTATAAACTACTATGGCCGGCGTGTCGTCGCTAACCCCTCCCTCCTTCAGCTCCCTATATACCTTGTCTATTATGTGAACGCCTGTGTATATTACTAAGCTAGCGCCCTTGTTCACGAAGGGAGCGTAGTCCTTGATCGAACCCTCCATTTCGACCCTCGCCGAGCCCCTCGTTATGATGACGGTTTGGGATATTTTGGGTAGGGTAAGCTCTATCCCCGCAACGCTGGCCGCCGCTATTGCCGCCGTTATCCCCGGGACGAACTCGTAGGGAACCCGCGCTTCCTGGAGCTCCCACACCTCTTCCATTAGGGCGCCGTATATGGAGAAGTCGCCCGACTTCAGCCTGACGACGAGCTTGCCCTTCTTCGCCCTGTCTATCATAATCTTCGTTATTTCTTCTAGAGTTAAATTCGCACTGTTTATGATTTCTGCGTCCTTCCTCGCCCAGCGCTTCACTATTTCCTCGTTGACGAGGGAGCCGGCGTAAATTATTACGTCAGCCTCCTCCAGGTAAGTCTTGGCCTTAACCGTTATGAGCTCCGGATCCCCGGGCCCTGCGCCGACGAACACTACCTTACCCTTCCCCTCCACCTTCCCACCTCGCGATTAACATTGAGAAGTAGTCTTCATCGCTTATTTCCCCTCCTATCCTCTCGCCCTCCATGTAGCACCTCCTCGCGTAGACCGCCTTATAGCCCTTCAGCAGGTCGAGGGCTTGAGTGAGGCCCATGCTCCCTTTTAAAATTACAATGGTCTCGAAGGCCCCACTGGCCCTCTCGATTAAGTCCCTTCTTGAGGCGGGGATTACGGCTATCCCCTCGTCCCCAACGGCCAAATTGAGCTTCGCCCTGCTCGCACAGGCCGTGAAGCTCGTGACTCCTGGGACTATCTCGAGCTCTTCCACGCACTTCATCCTGGTAGCGAACCTGAACACTGTGCTGTATAGGCTTGGGTCGCCCAAGGTGACGTAAACCACTTCGTCGTAGCCCTTCAGCTCTTCGCAGAGCCTCTCGGCGATCTCGTCCAGTTCTTTCTCCTCTATTTCCCTCTTCATGGGCAACTTAACCCTCTTGATCTCGCCTCTGTAATAAGCCCTCACTATGGACTCCGCCAGGCTCCTGGTGCTGTTGGAGGAGTAAGGAACTATTACGACCTTAGCCCTGGCCAAAACCTTCGAAGCTTTCACGGTGACCAGTTCAGGGTCTCCTGGGCCCAAACCGACGGCTATCAGCTTCACTTCTTCTCACCCGTGACTATTATTATGGGGTTCCTCGCCAGGAGGGCGTAGCCTGTGGAGGTCTTCCTCCCCTTGCTTATGGTCACCATAGTTACGTCGACTTCGTACCTCAGCATGTCCAACGCCCTTATCGCCTTGTAAGCGGTCTCGATCTGGATCGCGTCAATAACTAGCCTGCTCCCCTTCCTGAGCCTCAGGTCGAGCAGTCTAACTATCTCCTCCACTTCGTTTGACCCCCCGCCCACGAAGGCCCCGTCTATCCTCGAGTCCAGACCCCTGAGTACCTCGAGCGCGTCTCCCATTATCACTTGAACCCTGTCGGCGACCCCGAACCTCTCCGCGTTCTTCCTCGTCAATTCCACGGCCTTTGGATCCCTGTCTATTGCGATCACTCTACCGGTTTCACCCACTGCTAAGGCCATCTCTACCGTAACAGATCCTGTCCCGCTACCCACGTCGACTACAGTATAACCCCTCGAGAGCCTCAGCTTAGAGATCACTATGCTCCTTATTTCTTCCTTAGTCATCGGTATCGTTTCGTCCCTGTGGAAGAGTTCGTCCGGTATGCCGTAAGTCGTGAAGGGCCAGCTCAACCTCTCACCTCAGCTAAGGCCTTCTCTCCCCTCTCGTCGAGGGCTATAACCGTTACCGGGACTTCGAGAACCCTCTTAATTACCTTCAACGCCTTCCCGGCTACGACCTCCATCACGGCCCTGGAGCCCTCCTCGCCTAAAAGGTATAGGGCCTCAGAGACGCTCCTAGCCTTCGCTACTTCCCTTACCTTTTCCCAGCTCAGACCGGCTAAAATCGCGGAATGGGTTATCGACTCGACCCTGCAGTCGCCGAACTTGTTGTGAGTGTTCAGCATCCCGGAGGACAGCTTCACCAGTTTGCCGGGCAAGGAGACCAGGACGACCTCCTTTACCCCCCTCTTAGAGGCCTCGTCTAACGCAACCCCTATTAAGTCCCCCACCTTAACGGCGTGACCGAACCTCCTCACGGCGTAAGAATAGGCTAAATTGCCTGGGGCTAAGACGAGTTGACCCCCGTGCTCGCTCAGGTCTTGACAGACGCTGGCCCTCACGTGGGCCTCGAAGTCCTCGTCGCTCAACGGCCATTCTATTCCTGTAGTGCCGAGGATTGAAATTCCCCCCTTAACACCTACCGACTCGTTCATGGTCAACTTCGCTAGTTCCTCCCCCTTAGGGACTGAGATCACGACTTCATAGTTACCACCGACCTCTGAAATGGCCTCCAAGATCAGCTTGTAGGCCCCCTCGCTTATGGCGAATCCGTTCACTCCCCTAACCCAGGGGCCTTCGACCCTCCCGACCCCTTTACCGCCGATCACTTGAGTCCTCTCGCTGGGCTTGACACAGCTCACTATTTCCGCCCCGTCCAGCACGTCAGGGTTGTCGCCGGAGAACTTGGTCACTGAGGCGCAGTAATAATCGCCATCCCTGAACACCCTGTCGACCTTCACTTCCACTCGCAGGCCTATAGGAGTGGGAACTACCACCGCGCTCACCTCCTGCCCCTTAAGTGCCAGCGCCGCTGCCTTCGCCGCTGCCGCCGCTGCCAAGCCCGTGGTTATCCCGAATCTCCTGAACATATCTAGTAAGCTCATACTTGTTGTCGTACCCCCTCGGCGTTATCATTAGGCCCCTGCACAAATAAGTCCTGGAGTTGCCCACTATTATCGTGGTGCTCATGTTCACCTCGTTTAAGTAAGCCTCCCAGGAGTCGAGGGTTGTGACTATCCTGACCTCGCCTTCCCTGTAAGCCCCTTTGACTATGCCCACAGGAGTCTTTGGTCCCCTGTGCTCCGAGATGATCCTCATGGCCTCTACAAGCAGGGGCTTGTTTATTGGGTTATAGAGGGCTATAACGAAGTCCCCCTC
>CAYRZA010000068.1:0-3449 GCA_964428675.1 uncultured Desulfurococcales archaeon
GAATTCCACGAGGTGACGCGGAAGGCAATAATCAACACCCTTAACAACCCCAGGGACTTCAACGTGAGCCTTGTTGAGGCGCAAATAGTTAGAAGGGTTGAGGACAGGTGGATAGGCTTCTCCCTTTCGAGGAAGCTACAGACAGACTTCTGGAAGGATTACTGTAAGGAAATGATAACGAAGCTGGACCAAGAGGAACAAAAGAGATACTCCTGCGACGAGAACAAGAACCTGAGCGCCGGGAGAGTACAAACCCCTGTGCTCGGCTGGGTGATTAGCAGGTTTCAGGACTACAACAGGACTAAGAGGAGGGTCTACCTTGCTACAGTCCCCAACCTAGAGGGCTTTACAGTACAAGTCATAAGGGATAAAGAGAGGGGAATAACTAAGCGCTCCAACCTGAAAATCGTCTTCCTCGGCTTCGATGAAGAGGAGAGAGAGCAGAACCCCTTACCTCCTTACACGACTGATACATTGTTGAGTGATGCAACGCAGATGTTCAAGATGACTGCGTCGGAGGTCATGAGGATAGCGCAGGATCTCTTCGAGAGCGGTCTAATAACTTACCATAGGACCGATAGCACTAGAATCTCTAACGTGGGGATAGGCGTCGCCGAGACCTACCTCAAGAGCGTCTTGGGGGACTCCTATAAGGACGTTTTCAGACCGAGGACTTGGGGCGAGGGAGGCGCGCACGAGGCAATAAGGCCTACGAGGCCTTTGGACGCCGAGGGACTGAGACTGGCAATAGAAGAGGCGGAAATAGAGCCTGCGAAGGAGCTCACTAGTGCGCATTTCGCTGTTTACGACTTAATATTTAGAAGATTTATCACCAGTCAGTTACTTCCATTAAAAGTGAAAGTAGAGAAGATAAAGTTCAAAGTGTTAGATGAGGACGACAATGAGGTGAAGGTCGAGAGTAACGAGGAGGAAAGGGCGGTGGGATATGAACTTAACGGCGTTCCTAAAGAGAAGCTAGAGGCGATGATTTACACTCCCTTCAAGTTGCAGAAGCCCATAGTACCTTCTCTTAGGGAGATGTGTAGCGGTAGCGAGCAGTGTGACTTCCCGCTGAAAATAGAGAAGTCGTTCCTGAAGAGCGACTATAAGCTATACACAGAAGGCGAGTTGGTCTCGGAGATGAAGAGGAGAGAAATAGGGAGGCCCAGTACATACGCAACTATTATCTCAACTTTAAAAAAGAGGGCCTATATTATCGAGACGAAGTCGATGAAGGCTTTAATTCCCACGCAGTTAGGTACTGAAGTTTACAACTTTTTGAGTAAAAACTTCTCCTCGCTCATAAGTGAGGACAGGACTAGGAAGCTCTTAAAGGAGATGGACGAAGTTGAAAACGGAGTTCGCAATTACGTCGAGGTGCTGAACGAAATATATGACGAAACTACCAAAATCAAATAAGTTGTTCAACAAGGTGGTTTATCATGCTAATAGGTCTTATCCACATGAGGCTGAAGGAACTAATGAGGAAGCAGAACATAGAGAACGCCAAGAAGCTCCTTAAGGTAGCGAGGGATAAGGGCGTCAAGCTCGCCATACTCCCCTCGCTCTTTCCGGTCGGCAATATGATCGAGATTTATGATAATACAAAAAGGCTTAAGGGAATCCTGAGGAATTTGTCGGAAAAGATTCCAGGCGATATGACGGAAACCTATGTAGAGTTGGCCACGGAGGCCCAAATTTACCTGATCGCGGGCTCGCTAATCGAGCAGGCAGGCCCCAAGCTCTTCATCACCACGCTGATCGTGACGCCACAGGGGGAGATATTGGGAAAATACAGGAAGATGATCGTGTCTGAGAGGGAAAGGAGCCTAGGTATATCCGCTGGGAAGGAACCGACGTTCGTCACGCTTGACCACAAGTACGGCCTGTTGACAGAGGACGACGTTTTCGTTCCAGAGGTGAGCAGAATACTCAAGTTCAGGGGCGTGAGTGCAATCCTGGGGATACTAAAGCCCTATCATATGCCCGCAGAGGTGCTCAAGAGCGTGAGTATAGCCAGGTCTCTAGAAGAAGAAGTCCCATTGATTCTCGTTGGTCAGGACGTCGAGGATAAAGAAGGGAACCTCATGGGAAGCTCCCCATCAATGGTAGTCCTCCCTGACGGCTCGATCTACAAGGAGTCCGAGGAGCCCAACTCGGTCATCACAGTAGAGACGAGCGTCCTGATTCAGGAGTCCAATAAGGTTCCCAGGTTAATAGACTTGTTTTCTGACGACATGGTAATTAGGTTATGTAAAGGCATAAGGAAGGTTGAGGAGAGTAAGGAGAAGAAAAAGAGGGAGGAAAAAGAAGAAGAACTTGATAACGAGACGGAGACGGAAGAGGAGTGATCTTTATGCTGCCGATACGTACACAGCGGTTCTCCTATTCTTCGCGACTAGTTTAACTGAGCCCTCTTGAGCCATTTGGGCTAGGATCTTCTTTGCGACACTTATAGAAACTCCAGCCTTCTGGGCAAGGACGTAAGGAGTTATCACGTTTTCGTTCTTAAGCTCATCCTCGACTTTCTTTCTGGTCTCCTCATCGATCACTACGTTCCTGGATATGACCTCTTTCCCTGTCTTGCTCTGGGCCTTCTTCTTCTCCTTCTTCTCCTGCTCCTCTTGCATTCTCTTTAGCCTTTTCTCAACTGTTGATATGGGCTTCTTCGTGGCGCCACCCAAGAGTTACACCCAAATATTAAGGAGTGGATCGCTTTATTAAACCTAAAGTGGGAGAGGACGTCCTAAGCGAACTGGTCAGTAAAGTGTCGCCTTACCTCAGACCTTTCGGTTTGACGAAGTCAGAGCTCAAAGCTTACGTGGCCCTCTTAACAAAGGGCCCTATGACAGCGAAGGAGTTGGCGGAGAGCCTCAAGATTAGTCAGGTGAAGGTCTATCCGATACTGAACGACCTCGTGAGGAGGGGTTGGGCGAAGAAGGGCGAGGACAGACCAACGAAATACTATGCAGTCCCCCTGCTTGAGGTCTGGAAGGCGTTTCGAGAAGACGTTACAAAAAAGCTCGAGGACATCGAGAGGGACGTAATATTACCTCTTAATGCGCTCTTCAGCTCAAAGCCCAGTTCTCAGACTGTTGCTATAGTGAGCGGCAGTCCCCTGATTGACGCGTTCGTTGCCATGCTCTCGAGGAGCTCGAGGGAGATAGACGTGGCCATAGCCCACAAAGAGCTTTCAGACGAGAGGGTGTTGAGGGCAATAGAGGAGGCCTCCAAGAGGACAATCGTTAAAGCCTTGGTGAATGAGGGGATCGAAGCGAATTTTCCCGCCAGAGTGGATGTGAAGAAGAAGGCGAACCTCTTCGGCAGTGGCGTAATAACAGAGGACTCTGTATTGCTAGTCGTTAAAACCGGAAACGTCCTGAGTGGCATCGCATCGAATCACGAGTATTTCGTCAGTATTGCCAAGGTTTACTTCGATCACATTTGGG